>JAJOJL010000150.1 GCA_021208645.1 Bacillus sp. (in: firmicutes)
GTTATTCCATGGGCTGTGATCAGTCCATGGTTTTTTACTGTCGTCACGTACATTTTACAGGGGAAAACCTGGGCCAATGGAGGACCAGGTTTTTTTGTGTTTTCAAAAAAAAAATCAAACGGAATAATAGGAGGCAATAAAAATTGAATTTAGTACAATATGGTTGGAATACAGATTGGAAAACAAAAGCTGAAGCCCATTTAATAAAATGGTCGAATTGCTGGGAGGGTTACGCAGGAACATAAAGGCATGTACAGGGTATGGTCAGAGGAAGGAACACTTCTTTGTGAAGTGTCTGGAAAATATCGATTTGATGCGGTTGACCGGGAAGATTATCCTGCAGTTGGAGATTGGGTCATGGTCGATGCACGTCCTCAAGAAGGAAAAGGCACCATCCATCACCTGTTAGAAAGGAAAAGCTGTTTTTCCCGGAAGGTTGCTGGGGAGAAGACAGATGAACAAATTGTTGCTGCCAATGTGGATACGGTGTTCCTCGTTATGGCATTAAATAAGGATTTTAACTTGCGGCGATTGGAAAGGTATTTAACAATGGCATGGGAAAGTGGTGCCAATCCAGTAATTATCCTCAGCAAGGCAGATTTATGTGAGGATGGGGATGAAAAGGTCGCCGAGGTGGAGTCCGTTGCATTCGGTGTCCCTGTTCACGTGGTTAGTGCTGTGGAAAACAGAGGATTAGAAGAGCTTACGCCTTATATTAGTGAAGGCCAGACTGTTGCATTGCTTGGCTCTTCAGGAGTAGGAAAATCTACTATAATCAACGCTTTCTTAGGTGAAGAAGTACAGCTTGTGCAGGATATTCGTGAAGACGATGCCAAGGGCCGTCACACGACTACCCACAGGGAGTTGTTTTTAATACCAGAAGGTGGTGTCCTCGTTGATACTCCTGGGATGCGGGAAATTCAACTTTGGGAAGGGGATGAAGGCTTTAAGCACCTCTTTGAAGATGTGGAAGCCTTCGCTGCTGAATGTCGGTTCCGGGATTGTCAGCATGACGGCGAGCCGGGCTGTGCTGTTCAAAACGCAATTGAAACAGCATCTTTGGAATTGGGTAGATTTCAAAGCTATGTAAAACTGCAAAAGGAAATTGCTTTTCAAGAAAGAAGGGCTAATGCCAAGGCAATGATGGCGGAAAAACAAAAGAATAAACAGCTGTCAAAATGGTCGAAGCGATTTAAGAAAGGTTCATAATAGATATGTTTAGCAAGCTCAATTATGGAGTTTGTGCTAATCCAAATAGGCTGGCTTCTCATCAAACGATGGGAGGCCTTTCGTTATTTTAATAAATTTCAACGTATTACTTATTTGTGATGGTGAAAAATAGAACCGATCAGTCATTGACAAGTATTCATTCCATCCTGTAAACTCAAGATAAACCGATTTACTAAACCGTTTTATCAACTATATAAATATTAGGTGTTGCAAGAAAGGGGTGGGAAGATTGAAAAAAGTAACCATACAAGATGTAGCTGACAAAGCAGGATGTCTCTAAAAGTACCGTCTCTCAATATTTAAACAGTCGATTTACATACATGGGAGAAGGGACTAAGAAGAGAATAAAAGAGGCCATCGAGCAATTAAACTACCATCCTAATTTTCTGGCAAGAAGCTTAAAGCAAAAGAAATCGAGGACCATTGGCATCATTGCTGCAAACATTCTCCACCATTATTCCACCCAGGTGTGTAGGGCCATAGAGGATTTTTGCCAACAGCATAATTATCATGTAATTATTTGTAATGCAGACGATGACCCGAAAAAGGAAAAAAATTATATTGAAATGCTCCTTGCCAAGCAGGTTGACGGCTTAATCGTTGTTCCAACTGGTGAAAACATGGCTCTTTACGAAGAATTGGTAAAACAAGATTTTCCATTAGTATTCATGGACCGGAAAGTAGAAGGAGTAGCTGTTGATACGGTTACGTTGAAAAACCGGATAGCCGCCATGGAGGCAGTTAATCAGTTTGCTGAATATGGTCATCGCCATATTGCAATGATCACCCTCCTACCAAAGGTAAGTGTTCGGGAGGAAAGGATTAAAGGGTATTTTGACGGATTACAGGGTAATTTCCTGGGAAAAAGTGACGAATTACTGCGGACTGCGGAAATTGTGGATGTGCAGGGGGAGTTTGAATCTCTCATGAATCAAGATTCTCCTCCAACGGCATTACTTGTTGGTAACGACCTTGTTCTAATGGAAGTTTTAAGGGCGGCAAAACGGCTTGGGGTGGTCCTGCCTGAACAGCTATCCATAATCAGTTTCGACGAAGTGAGCTTCGCTGATTTTATTAATCCGCCGATTACGACCATTGCCCAACCAGCCTTTGAAATGGGAAAAAAAGCAGCGGAATTGTTACTCAATAAAGTGGAAGACGATGACCAAGTTGAACCAGCTGACTATGCCTATGATGGAATTCTCCAAATAAGGCAGTCAGTAGCAAGATTACGAGAAGGACAACGATAGATTACTGGGACTATTTTTTTCAAAAGAAAAGGGGTTGATTAGATGTTGGATGTGTTGACGATTGGTGACGGGATGATTGCGATGGACCCGAAGACGAAGGGTCCGATGCGGTTTGTGCAGGAATATCAGCGGAAGGTTGGCGGTGCGGAACTGAATTTTGCTGTTGGTGCAGCAAGATTAGGACTCCAATCTGCTTGGCTCAGTCGGCTTGGGAAGGATGAGTTTGGCCGGGTAATTCACACGTTCATGCGGGGGGAAGGGGTCGATGTTTCTCAGGTGGAGTTTGTGGATGGGATTCCTACTTCCGTTTACTTCAAGGAAGTTATGGAGGACGGGTCAGGAAGGTCTTTCTACTACCGGAACCCGACGCCCATGTCGGATTTGACGCCAGAGGATATTTCAGAGGAGTATATTGCTAGCTTCAAACTTGTTCACCTGACAGGGGTGTTCCTTGCATTGAATCCAGAGAGACATTTGCCGATTGTTGAGCGGGTGATTGAGCATGCGAAAAAACATGGTGTGAAAGTTTCCATGGATCCAAATATTCGTTTGCGACTGTGGTCGAAGGAAAAGGCGAAGGAAGTGTTGACGAAGCTTTTACCTCACGTGGATGTATTGCTAACTGGGGAGGAAGAAGGGGAGATATTACTTGGAACGAGCGATGTGGAAGAAATGATTACGCAGTTCCAAGGATTCGGAATTTCTCATGTAGTTATTAAAAAGGGTGCCGATGGAGCTTCTGCTACGACAGGCGAAGGGACGTTGGAGATGCCACCGTTTAAGCCCCGAAAGGTAGTAGATACGGTTGGTGCTGGAGACGGGTTTGATGCTGGCTATATTAAAGGATATTTAAGCGGATGGTCCGTAGAAAAAACCCTCCGTTTTGCCAACAAAGTAGGTTCCATGGTTGTGTCCGTTGCTGGTGATAATGAGGGTCTGCCATATTATGATGATGTATTGGCGGAGCTTGGGGAGATTGAATCCATAGAGAGATAAACATTTGTCAAAGAATAGTAGGAGGTTTTATAGATGGAAACGATGGAATTTTTATTAGGGCCTAAGGTGGTTGCAGTAATTCGTAAAGTGGACCGGGATAAAGTGATGTCTGTTATTGAGGCATTAATCGAAGGGGGAATTACTGGGATCGAAATTACCCTGGATTCTGATGATGCTTTAGGGGCAATCAAGGAAGCCAAAGAGAAGTTTGCAGGTAGAGCAGGTGTTGGTGCTGGAACTGTGCTGAGCGGTGAGCAAGCGCAAGCGGCTATTGATGCTGGTGCCGACTTTATTTTTGCACCAACATTAAGTAAAGAGACAATCGAAGTGACAAAGCGTCACGGGAAAATTGCTATTCCTGGTGTATTTACACCAACGGAAATGCAGCAGGCCTATGAGTGGGGAGCAGACATGGTAAAAGTTTTTCCAGCCAGTGTTGTAGGACCTCAATTCGTAAAGGATGTAAAAGGACCATTGGGGCATATCCCCATCGTCGTTACAGGTGGAATCGGTGTGGACAACTTTAAGGATTTCTTGAATGCTGGTGCAGTAGCCGTCGGTGTTGGTGGTTCCTTGTTGAATAAAGAGTTTATTGCCAACGGCCAGTTTGGTAAATTAACGGAATTGGCAAAGGAATATACAGGTAAATAACAGTAAGAAGAGAGGCTAGGACAGAAAGTATTTTATAGTGAGAAATCCGAACGAATAGATTGATGCAAAAATAACACGCTTCGGAAATATACTTCGCTTTCCGCGGGCGGCTGGTGAGCCTCCTCGTGCATACGCACTGTGGGGTCTCACCTTTGCCTTTGCTCCCGCTGGAGTCTTCGTATATTTCCTACGCTAAGATAGTGTATTGTTCGAATTTCCAGCCTCTTTATATTTTGCTGTGGGGAGTTTTGAATTAGCTATTTCCTTGTGGACTCGGCCCCTTTTGTTAACTCCCACACTTCTCTAAGAACAGGCATTTCTTCCATCTCTTGCTCCGTTACCTCAGACCAAATAATCCCTTTTGGCTTTTCGTGAGTTGTATTTGTTACGATTAACTCTTTTTCCGTAGCAATATAATCGCAAGTTAGGTCGAATTCGTCCTTCGGCATCTCCTCGTCTACAATTTGCACGGAATGGGCTGTTCCAACAACGGGGATAGGTGGATTACCAAGCTCCATCAGAATTGCATATTCCCGATCTGCGTAACCTTCCCCTTTACCGATTCGTTTTCCGTCCCTTGTTAAGGCCACTGATCCTGCGAAAAACAAGTCGATTGTTGGCAATTCTCTGAGTGAAATGACTTTTCCATACTGATGAATATTCTTTAAGCTTGCAGCCTTTTTCTCTTCACCAGGAGGGACGGTTGCTGGGTCCACCTTGATAAATCCGTCCTTCAGTCTTGGTGTTGGGACAAGTAATGTTTTCCCGTCCTTTAATACTTGAGCTCTAATTGGCAGTTGCGGAGAATCGGGATTAACTTTTACTACCTTTGCTTGTTTATATTCCTCTAGTTGAAAAACAAATTGGGCAGCTTTTTCTGCATTTTTGAAATTGGGTATTCGTCCTTTCAGAGGAAAAGGAAATCGTCCTACCTTTTCTTCCATCATTTTTGACCAGATATCTTCACGTATTTCCTGCTTTGTTCTCATGAGTATTCACCTCTCTAATGCTAATTATAGCCAAGGGGAGGGGGAAGGAACAATTTTTTACTTTAGGCGGTTAATTCCATAGGGTTTTTGACTTGTGTAGAAGACTTAAATGAATGAGTAATATTAATTAGATCTGTGTTGTGTGTAAAACATATTTGACACCCAATGTACTTCCGATTATACTATAGGTGTAAAAAGTTTTTTACATATCTGTTTTGATAAAGGATGTTGAGAATGAAAAATCAGATAAAAGATTTACGGGAAAAGAAAAGCATTTCCCAAGGGAAGCTTGCAGACATGTGTAATGTTAGCAGGCAAACAATTAATGCAATCGAGAACAACAAGTATGACCCTAGTTTGCAGTTAGCCTTCGACATCGCAAAGACTTTAGGAGTTACAGTGGATATTTTATTCTTACATGGAGGTGGGGACGAAAAATGAAGACTAGAAAAGTATTTGGAATATTATTAGGGTTAGGGAGCTTGGCCCTTATTGGTAATCTTATTTATCGGTTTTCAATGGATCTGGTGGTAAGCTTTATTGAAGTACTCATTTTATGCCTCTTTTTACTTTTGTTCTTTTTTACCATAACTTGGGGCTCCCGTAAGAAAAAGGACGGGATATTGCCGAGCGAAGAGTTAGGTAAACAAATAGAAAATCAAAGCATAGTCATTAGCTATTATTGGATAGTGGGCTTCCTATTTATTGGTCTTGTTGTTGATAGAATAGTAACTGGCAATGTAAATATGACATTAATGATTTTGTTAGGGGTGGCATTAATAACACCTGCAATAATGACGTATATTATCGCCCAAACCTATCAAATAACCCCCAATTTAATAGGAAAGTTTGCAAATAGGGTAATGGAAACAAATGCTACTATCAGTAAAAAAAACGAAACGAAGAGTGCTATTTATTAGTGGGGTCATAACGGGAATTTTCATAATAAGTCCTTTGTTAGGGGAATCAAGGAGTTATTATAATATACTAGTTTACTTGTTTGGTGATCCTGGT
>JAJOJL010000134.1 GCA_021208645.1 Bacillus sp. (in: firmicutes)
TACAAGAAGGAGTATTGTTCTTAACCGCGAATAAAAGAGGGCAAAGTTTCCGTATTTGCTTTTCTATGTTTTTTTCAGCGTTGTTAAGTGTTTCTATGCTCTGTCCATTATTGCTTCTTGTGGGGATACTTAACTAACTGCCGCTTTTAATACGGAACTTTGGTAGGTAATGATTAACTTGTCCAAGTCTTGGCTGCATTGGATCGTTACCTTGGCATTCAATCCGTACGCATCGACTACTCTACGCAACTCCATTTTCTTTCTTTCGATTTCCTCAACCATTTTTTTGCACTCCTTCTAACATTAAAATAAAACATTAAAAATATAATATGCTACTTTTACTTATTTTTAAACATGTTCGACAAAAGATCTCGCCAATGTCAGAAACTAGAAGAAATTCGACAAGTTGGTTAGTGGGTTTTCGAGGATAATTTCACAGTTTTAGGATGAACCATTGAATTAACCGACCATTTCTTGTGGGGATCGTGCGTTTGCAACTATATATAGTGTTATTGATGTGTGACTGTTCTAGGAATAACTTAATAATTTGTCTCCAATTAATCGTTGACATATGGACTGGGCATAATTACCCTACCTTTTCCCCGTTCTATTAGACTGAACAGGGGATGTATGAGTCACTTACATGATGCATAGTCATTTAAAAAGATGTTGTAACATTGAAACCTCACTAGCGTTTTTTTCGTAAAAAACTAAAGCTACCAGTCATAACATAGATATCGATACATTATCCGTATTAAAAGACACAAGGGGGGTAATTATGTATTGCCACAATTCAGCTGGCTTTTGGGTTAGATTTGGAGCAGGGATCATCGATGGTCTGTTAATGTCCATCATCATAGGAATTGTTACATTTAACGTATATGGTGGAGTCTCCGAGCGGTCACCATATAATATTATCGAAGTCTTATACAACATCATTGTCCCGGTTATTTGGTTAGGCTATACGGTTGGCAAGCGGGTTTTTGGCATAAGGATTAAACGAGTGGACGGAGAAAGACTTGGGTTCGGCACCATGTTTCTTCGTTATATAGTTGGTGGATTAGTGTATTTTCTCACCTTAGGCATCGGGGTATTTGTCAGTGCGCTCATGGTAGGGTTAAGGTCCGATAATCGAGCCATTCACGATTTCATTGCTGGAACTTATGTGACTTACAACCCTCCTGAGTATGATTTGAAGTAACGTTTTTTCCGATCAAGTTCATTAAACGTGGAAAAGGAGGACGGCTACTTTTTTATCAAGGCCTCCTCCCCCATATCTGGTGGTAGATTAGTTGTCAACTAGGTAATTGCCAATTTCAGGTGAGATGATCGCCGTCTCCCATGGATACCAATAATAGTTGACGCCATCATATTGAAGCAAATATTTATAGGCAAAAGCTTCCCCAGTATACAACACGATTTCATAAAGATCCGGGTCGCCGGCTTCTCGGCTTGGCATATAGCCCCTTTGCTCTTCGCTATCACTAAGGATTTGTATAAATTCCTCCATGTCAGCGCCTTCCAGTTTCTTCAACAACCGGCTATTGCTTATATACCCTTCATAAATTTCCACCTTCGATACCTTCTCCAAAAGAACGCCCCGTAAAGCGCCAATCATAGCCCCTTACCCCTTTTGCCATATAGAGCTGGTAACCGTTCACCTCATGATCCGTTGGGACCGCCAGCAAATGGTGGTGACCTTCCACGGCGAACAGTTCCGTACCTTTCTCGTGGAAGGCAGCATCTCCATCTTTGATTCGATAGTTCGGATTCGCCACATTCCCGTCCACCTTGAACTTTACTTCACCGATTTTTTCGCCGATAAATTCCTCATCAGATATAACGGCTGAATATATTTTCGTGTATTCCGTCCCATTTATATGAATGAAGTCTACCCAACTTATGCTCCCACCGTGGCCGAATGGGCCGAAATTACATGCGGAAGCGACCAGCAAAACAAACACCATCAAACTACTGATGGTGAACTGTTTAATGAAGGGTGCCTGATTCTTTTGGCTTCTTCGTCCCATCTCTTCACCTCAACTTTTTTTTTTTGGTCAGTTTGCGGGAACATGACTATCCTTTCTTTCTTCTTTGAAAAAACCACAGCCCTGCCGTTGCTACTGACAGAAGGATAACAACAGGAATTGTCCAGTTGGTGTTATTGTGAAACTGTCCCTCTAGATTGACCTCGTTGGAAGGTACTTCTCCCTTGCCCAGTTGCTGTAAATCTTCTCCGGTAAATTCGACTGACCCACTCCTGCCACAGTTTATTACAAAAAGAGTTCCACCACTATAAAAGGGGTACAACAAGTATTCCCTTCCTACCTCAAAGGAGAATCCGCAGCTAGTCCAGTCCGTTGTAACAATCACCTGGGTGTCTGCTATTCCCTTCCAAGTTTCAGAGACTTCTAGTAAGGCAACATCGTATTTTTCAACGTTGACCTTCGTGGTTTTCATATCAATGACAGTTCCCCTGAAAACGGCATCGGCCTGCTCCATTGCTTCTTCTGCCGTCTCCGGCACATCACATTCACAGGCAAGAACCTGTTGGCTTTCATAGGTGGTAACAAAAAATGTGAAAATCATAGCAAAAATAGATAATTTTATCCACCGTTTCATGGGATTCCCCCTGTTTTACATTTACTTTTGTATTCAGACGTTATTATTCAGAGGTAAGTTACATTTCGGGTAGCTACATATTACCATTTAATAACAAAATAGGGAGCAACTTCGTTATTGTTTTTCCAGCGAAATGGATAATCGTGCCGAAATACTAAATAATCCTGCCGAAATGACCGGAAATCGTGCCGAAATCAACTAGAATTGTGCCAAAAACACCAATAATCCTGCCGTTAATACTAATTCTAATTAACAACCCAACGCGAAATGTTATAATTCTACATAAACACCCATTTTCAAGTAAAACAATCACCAAAACTGGGAATACTATCCAAAATAACTGTTCATGAGGAGGAACAAACATGATTTTAGCCATCATCACAGGATTTATCCTATACATGGTTATTGGAATGGCCTACTACGCCATCGTCGGCAACCGCTGGCTCCAATGGCTCAACATAAAGGACGCCAAGCAACCAAACTACGGCCTACTCACCGCCGTTACACTCCTAACCACCGTCCTGCTGTACTTTGTCCTGCAAATCTCGCAAGCCATTACCGTTCTCGACGGCGCAATTTTCGGCTTCGTCATCGGCATCATCATCGCCCTCGCCTACGCCAAAGACTTCATTTTCGGCCTCGGCACCAGCCAAAACGCACCGCGGAACGTCTATTTCACCGCTGTGGGCTATCACATCATCGCTCTGACTGTTATTGGCGCAGTCATGATGCTTTTTTAGAAAAAACAACACACCCGCAGCTGTCAACAAACAAAAAGGGGGGAACCGAAGCACCACTATGTTACACTGCTTCAGTCCCCCACCCTTTTCATAGGGTTCATCCATCCCCATTTAACCCATCCTCACAATCTCCGCAAGCCCCTTCATCCACAAACTCCATGTGCTTCTTCGTCTCTCTATAATAAGTCAGCCTATCCTCCAGCGATCCCGTATGAAACTCAAACTTATGTCCATCAGGGTCAGTAAAATAAATGGACCGTTTGTCCCGCTTATTCCGCTCCCTACCAGGAAGAATTGTCACGTTCAAACCTTCTAACTTCCTCTGCATCTTTTCAAAATCTGCCTCCTCAATGGAAAAAGCAATATGGGTATAGGATTGCTTGATATCCTCGCGAGGGATTTATTTTTCCTCATTCAAGGCAAACCACATCCCGTCCACGTCCAAATAAGCGGTCCTTCTTCCCTTAACGAGAAGCCGCCCATCAAACACTTGTCTGTAAAACTGAATGGAAGTGTCCAAGTCTGACACAGAAAACAAAAAATGATTGATTCCTTTGATCATTCCAATCCACCTCACTATGTCTTTAGATGTATTTGGCTTGTCTCCAATGCTGCTTTATCTGAAACTTTTCTCTGCATGCTTACGTATAACATAGAAAGGGATGGGATGGCATTCCACTTCTCACCTGTCCATCAAGACTTTCACGAGAGGAGCCTTTTGTTATGGAAGAAATTAATAACCCTGCAGGATTTTGGATACGTTTCGGGGCCATGATTGTAGATGCCCTGTTTTTATTTCTTACATTGGGGATTCTTTCTGCAATTATTTACGGCCAGTTTTTCGTAAGTACATTTACGATATTAGATTTAGTAGAATTTCTCTATTTCCTGCTGTTGCCTGTTTTTTGATATGGATACACCATTGGAAAAAGAGCCATGGGCATCCGTATCGCTAGGGTCGATGGTGAAAAGGTCGGTCTTGGCACCATGCTGTTACGGGACCTTATTGGTGGCATCGTCTATGCTGTCACCTTAGGAATAGGGATTATCGTTAGTGCCTTTATGGTGGGCTTACGGGAGGATAACCGTTCTATCCACGATTTCATTGCAGGAACGTACGTTACCTACGACCCACCTGATTATGACGAATATTAAAAAAAAAGGCTCTGTTAGTGGATAATGTTTATTTTGGATATGCGTTGATTTTGCGAAAGGAGCGAGACTCCTGCGGGAAAAGCAACAGCCGAAGACCCCGCAGGTACGAGGAGGCTGAGGCGTTGCCCGCGGAAAGCGAGCTTCTGTAGCATAAATCAACAACAAAGACTAACAGAGCCAAAAGAAAAAATCAAGACGGCAGCTATCCTTACTTAAACGAGTGAGGGACTGTCGTCTATTGGTTTAGTTACGGTTCCCCTGTCCCACAATTCTCCAGTTTCCATCTACTTTTTCCAACAAAACGCGAACGCTGTCTCCTGATACGTCTCCCGTCTTACTATCGACGCATTCCATCGTAATGGATCGGTATGTATCTCCAGCGTTTTGAAGCACGGCAGGAATGGATCCACCCTTTTCGTATAATAAGGAGCCATCGCATTGCCCTACAACTTCTTTGAACTCCTCCCAAGGGAGTGGTTGTCTCGCCACACCATATACGGATTGGTTAGCCCAGTTTTCCCACGCCTGTTCTGAGATGAAGAACTCTGTTTCTTCCTGCCCTGTCTCAGCCTTTGCCATTACTTCTTCTAAAATATCATACGCCTGCGCGAAATTTGTTTTTGCCTGGTAGATGCCAAAGCTAATAACGAGGACGACAATCGTAAAAAAACGTTAGAACAATCTTCATTAATTTGCTCATTTCCAACAACTCTCCTTATTATAATCTGACAAGGTGAAGCAGGATTCACTCTATTATTCTCTGTTATACTATGTGGGATCCACAACACAATTGTATTTGGCGCGACGTTCATTACTTCTTAACTATTCCTTACTTCCATTTTCTTCGATTTCTACTCTTAAAAATAAAGAAATCCAACAGTAACCCATATAGCACACCTGTTACAATTCGCAAAAACTAACCAAAAGGTAAGATTGTCCCGTCATGAAACATCCAGCTTCGAAACGGTTCCGTATAGACCGCCTTGTATGTAATCGGTTCTAATCCAAGCATGAAAACACAAGATTTTTATCATCAACACCAGAAAAGTTATAAAAGCAAATGAGTACACTAAAAGAGGTGAGCTACAACAAACAAAAAAATCCCCCCTTTCTGTCTACCACATTAGACGTTTGAAAGGAAGGAGAGTTTCAGGAACTTACTAAACTATTTTTTGGTGACTTCAGTAGCTTATTCGCAAACTAACTGCTCGACCTGGTTTAAACGAATGTTTAAAAGACATTTTTCCCGAAAAATCATGGAATGGTGTCCTCATCCCATCTATTTCAGCAGCATTTTTCTTTGAAATATCCTACATTCGGAACAAAATTCTTTCTCTTCTTTAACCATAAATTTTTCTTACCTTTGTTCCACCATGACGTGACGTTTTGTACAAATTCTATTAAACACATTTTTTATATACGTTAGGAACTTTAAACACCTTAAAAGAATTCGAATTTTTCCAAATATAATGAACGAACTTTTCCCGTTTTCCGTTCCATTCTGCCCATTCCTCTTTCTTAATGACCGGAAGAAAATTATTGTTTTCTAACACTCGCTGGGAGGATGTATTGCTCATGGTTGTTTTGGCAGAAACTTCGTTGATCTCCGAACTGGCGAGGGACTCAAGCAAAAGGGTCAACGCCCGATTTGCCACACCTTTACCAATAAATTTTTCCCCGACACGATAGCCTAAAGAAGCCGTTCCTGCAGATTTGTCCATTTCTGTTAGATTGATTCTTCCCACAATCGTGCCGTTACAGTTGCGAATTAAATAATAGGCTGCTTCCGACGCCTCCTGCTCCTTTAACAGTTCCTCCATTACTTTCTTAAATTGATCAAACTGAAAGTAACCATCTCCACGGCCAGGTACGTTTTTTTCAAAAAAATGTGCGGTTGTCAAACTCAAACTTAAAAAGATCTTCTGCATCCCGATCCGAAAGCTTTTTTATGCAAATCTCCACGTTCATCCCCGTCCCTCACCATTTAATTTAGAACAATGAATAAGATTATGCTAGAATTTTATGTAGTAAAGTCCGTTCTGGCAATGGCCTCGCTCATCACTCGAAAGATTGGAAACCCTTGCTCTACCAACCTTTAAAAAGTGTTTGACAGCTCTGCTCATTGCTTCCATTCTGTCCATCAAGCTGAATACCTAACTTCATGGAGGAGTTAATTACCTATATATTCGACTGGAAGGTGTCCGTTTATGTCGTCTTTTAGAAAAATTTTTACACTTTTATTATATTAGGTGCAGTTGTGATAGGACTCGCCCTCGGCCAACTAGTCCCTGTTGGCGCCAACGCTGAGATGGTCGTCCTCCCCTTGCTAATGGCGATGCTTTACCTTACTTTTTTGCAAATTCCCTTTGAAAAAATAAAAGCCGCTTTCTTTCAGCGAAGGTTTACCTATACGGCTGTAGCTTTAAACTTTATTTGGGTCCCTTTGCTGGCCTGGGGATTGGCTATGGTTTTTCTCAAGGATCACCCTGCCCTTTACATTGGCTTTCTTATGCTCATGGTGACCCCCTGCACCGATTGGTATTTAGTTTTCACTGGGATGGCAAAAGGAAATGTGGCCGCATCCACTGCCTTGTTACCTATTAACCTAGTGCTTCAGCTCATCTTGCTACCAGTCTATCTATTCTTGTTTGCAGGCACTACTGGTTACATAGAGGCCAGTTTTTTATTTCACAGTATACTTCTCGTTTTAGTCATACCTTTAGTTTTCGCCTTGGCCACGAACTTTTTTTTTCAGAAAGCGCCCTCAACGAAAAGAACATTTGTTGGAAAAAATGGCGGCACTTCCTATCGTTTTTTTAGGGTTGGCCATCGCTGCCATGTTTGCATCCCAAGGGCAATTATTATTTGACAACATAGCTGTCTTGGGAATAATCCTCGTTCCCCTTCTTGCGTTTTTCTTGATTAATTTTTTTGTAGGATGGTTAGTTGGACGGAGGCTGGGATTGAGTTACGAAGACCAAGCAAGCTTGAGTTTAACGACACTGGCGAGAAATTCACCTGTCGCTTTAGCCATTGCCATGACTGCCTTTCCAGACCAACCCCTCATCCCATTGGCGTTAGTAATTGGGCCGTTGTTAGAGCTTCCTATTTTAGCGGTCATGACGCAACTCCTGTTAGTTTTGCGAAAAAGACAGAAAAGCCGAGCTTAACGTTCGCTGTCGGCTTCTATCTTTTCACCGTTCATTAATGGAGCAACGGCCTTCGTGTGCTCCTTTGCTTTTAGACAGATGGCGTAAAAAGGTCTTTCTACTGGGAGTTGTGCAATAACACTAATGTTCCCGTGCTTGATTGCTTTGGCAACGGCAATGTCTGACACGACAGAATATCCAAGGCCCGCTTCTACCATAGAAATGGCACCCTCCGTGTTGTGAACGGTGGACACACACTTTAGTTCGTCAACGGAATGGCCCCATTGCCGAAACCCTTCCTGTACTGCCTTCCACGTTCCAGAACGGCTGCTGCGAAAAATAAAGGGATGCTCTCTTAATTCATCAAAACTTTCGGTCGGTTCGCTACCTGCTGGACCAATAACAACAAGCTTATCGGTACCAATAATTCGATCGGTCAGGCGGTTATCATTGGGCTTACTTCCTACGTAGCCTATATCCAGTTTTCCCTCAAGGAGGTGCTGGATGACTTCCTCCGATTCATCGATAGACAGTTGAATTTCCATGCGGGGAAAGTTGTCTAAGTAGTTTCTTAGAATGGCAGGTACGAGGTAGGTCCCTGGAATGGAGCTAGCTCCAACCCGAAGCTGACCGCTCATTTCTCCCTGGTACTGTCGACACTCCTCTTCTAGCTCTTCCCATTCAGCAATAAACTTCTTTCCTTTCCTGTAAACGATTCGACCTGCCTCCGTCGGCTCCAACGTCTCACGATTTAACAAAGTAACACCGAGCATTTTCTCCAATGTTTTAATTTGCTTACTCACCCCTGGTTGGGTAATGTCTAGTAGTTCTGCCACGGTGGAAAAACTTTTATGATCTGCTACCATCATGAATGTTTTAATTTTTTTTAAATCCATAGCCACCCCTCAATTCCTGTTTCTACCTATTATAATATGATAATCACCGGAATAAATAAAGGACACAAAATAAACATGGATTTATAGTCATAATAACTTTAAGTTATTTATAAGTTGTTATATAATCAACTTTGTAGTTTTCTATGTATGAACATACTTTTTATATACACCATAAGAAAAAGGAGATTAGATACGAATGAAAAAACTAATTTTTGCTTTAGCACTTGTTTTATTTTTGGCAGCTTGCGGAAATGAAGGGCCTGGAACAGACGCTTCCGATGATGGCGGTGTCCTAAGGGTGGCAGCCATCCCTGCACAAACAACTGGTACAGTGGAGGAAGGCTATACACTTCTTGAAGAAGAGCTTGCGGAAAAATTGGGTAGAGAAGTAGAGCTTGAAATCTATCCGAACTACAATGCCGTAGTAGAAGCCATCAACTATTCCCATGTGGATCTTGCTTTTTTTAGGGCCGACAACGTACTTAATCGCTCATGAGCAAAGTGGTGCAGAAGCGATTTTGACACCGTTAATTAATGGGGAACCATATTATTACTCTTATATTGTTACTCATGCAGATAACCCTTGGGAAACGTTGGATGACTTACTTGCTGAAGTTGGTGACATCGATTTTGCCTTTGCATCGATCAGTTCCACATCAGGATCTATCATCCCATCCTATGAACTGTTGCAGCGCGGTGTCTTCCAATCAGAAGATGATCACGAATTTAACTCTGTTGTTTACACTGGTTCCCATGACGTGACGGCACAACAAGTACAGAACAAGCTTGTGGATGCTGGTGGAATTGACAGCGCCATCTTCCATTCCTTAGTTGCTCGTGGTGATATTGACGAGTCCCAGTTCCGTGTCCTTTGGCAGTCAGAGCAGTTATACCAATACCCTTGGGTGGTGCCTGCTGGAACCGATCGTCAACTAATTGAAGACATACAAGAAGTGTTCCTAAACATAACAGATGACAGAATTTTAAGCGTCTTTGGTGGAGCTTCCGGTTTTGTAATTACGGATCCAGAAAACTACGAAAACGTTCGTAACGCCATCTATGCAGTACGCCCAGAAATGCTCAACCCAAAAGAAGACTAACAAGGGAAGCAGAGGAAGCAAGGGGACGGTTCCCGTGCTTCCATTCTTCATAAGCAGAGGAAGCAAAGGAACCGTCCCCCTGCTTCCAGAAAGGTTTAAGTTATGGCTTGGTTTAAACCAAAATATATCATCTATTTAATTGGACTTATTATTTTTACTTGGTGGAGCATGGATATTACGGGTTTCGACTTCCGTAACTTTGCTCAGTTTGGCAATGCCATCGACTTCGTGCGGAGCCGATTTTTTCCAGTAGAATGGTCATTGTTCCCGAGACTGTTACAGGCGAGTCTCGTCACGTTGGCCGTCGCGTTCCTTGGCTCCTTCTTTGCTTTGATCTTGGCCTTGCCATTAGCGTTCATGGCCGCACACAACACGAGCCGTCATCCATTCTTCTACGGATTGACTAGGACGAGCTTAAGTGGTTTGCGCTCTGTGCCGGAAATTGTATTCGGTTTGATCTTAGTGGCTGCCTTAGGACTTGGTCCATTTCCAGCGGTCCTGGCCATCTGGCTTCATAACATTGGTGTCCTTGGAAAACTCATATCTGAACTGATTGAAGCAGCAGACCCTGGACCACAAGAAGCCATGAAAACGGTCGGTGCAACTCGCTGGGTTGCGGTGCTGTTCTCGATTTTGCCGCAAATTTGGCCAAACGTCCTGTCCCATTATTTTTACCGGTTTGAAGTGGCCATCCGTACCTCCCTCATTCTTGGGTTTATTGGTGGCGGCGGGCTCGGGCAGCTGTTGTTCAACCATTTCAGCAGCTTTTACTATAGAGCCGTTGCTCTAGATATAATAATGATTATGGCGCTCGTTATTATGGTGGACTTTATTGGCAGCTACGTGCGCAAGCGGGTCATTTAAGAAGGGAAGGATACAGGTATGATCGTTTTGGACAATGTGTCTGTTCGTTATAAAAAGGCAGAAGATGAGGCGGTGAAAGGGCTCAATCTCACGTTTAAGAAGGGCGAGTTCGTTTGTGTCCTTGGAAAAAGCGGTGCGGGAAAGTCTACCTTCATTCGCTGTATAAATGGCTTGCAGCAGCCTACTTCAGGGGAAGTGGAAGTAAATGGTGTACAATTGACGACGCTCGGTGAAAAAGACCTTCGCTCCATCCGCAGCAATATTGGGATGATCTTTCAGCATTATTATTTAATTCCTCGCATGTCTGTGATGCAGAATGTGTTGACTGGGACGTTTGGGCGCCGCCAGCCTTGGAAGAATCTTCTCGGGATTTTTTCGGCAGAAGAAAAAGAAGTGGCCATGAAGGCATTGGGAGCAGTTGAACTAGAGGCATTCGCTGATCGCCGAGTGGAGGCGTTAAGTGGTGGTCAGAAGCAGAGAGTAGGGATTGCACGAGCCTTGGTTCAAGACCCATATATATTTCTTGGCGATGAGCCGGTTGCAAGCCTCGATCCTAGTACGGCAATTAAAATCTTCCGGTTGCTGAGGGAGATTCATGAAGAAAAAGACTTAGTTACGGTTATTAATGTCCACGATGTGCAACTGGCGAAACGCTTTGCCTCGAGGATCATTGGCTTACGTAATGGTGAGTTAGTTTTTGATGGTAAACCGGAATTGATGACAGAAGCCGTCATGACAGAGATTTACGGCGAAGGGTATGAAGAGCAGAAGTAAAGACGACCCATTAACTTTTTATTTATTGAGACTTGATTCTCTATTATCGCTATATTTCAGAAATTTGGACGATTAAATCTGAAACGCACGGTGTTCTTTTCATTTAACACCACCGTGTGTTTTTTGTTTGCCCATAGGGATGTGCTATCCTTCTTAAATCCCCTTTTGCAATTTGAATTTTCCGATAGTATTACCTATAATTAATGTAATACTAATAAATGAGAGGTGAATTTAGAAATGAATTTACTTAGCGGAAAAATGACGAAAAAAGGTCAAATCACAATACCGAAAGAAATCAGAGACAAATTTGATTTAAATGAAGGAGATCAGTTCAAAATTTTTGTTCAAGATGATGAAGTGAAATTAAAACCTTTTAAGAAAAAGAAGTTAAGTCAAGCCATCGGAAAGATTATTTCTAATGAGGCAATTGATATTAAGAAAATGAGACAATACGTACATGAAGAGGCAGCCAAGGACATTCTTTCTGAGGAGAATAAAAATGAATAACTTGCTGGTAGATACTAATGTCCTTATTAGGTTACTAGTTAAAGATGACCCAGGGAAATTTGAAACAATTGTAAAACTTGTAGAAAAGGTTGAAAAAAATGAGTTAACACTAGTAATTCCCACAGTTACATTAGCTGAATGCTGTTGGTTGTTAAAATCATACTATAAATTAGAAAAAAAACTCATTTCAGAATATCTAATTGATATTTTACAATCAGAAAATGTTGAAGCAGAAGAGGACATTGTTATTGATGCACTTATATTGTATGCAGAAAAAAATGTTGATTTTGCAGATGCACTTATCTCTTGTAAAACAAATCATAGTGTTGATGTTTTGACATGGGACAAGAAAGATTTTAAAAAACTAAACTGTGAATTTTATACTCCAGAAGAACTGCTGTAACAGCTATATGTTTTATATCTTGTTTTGTGCAATTAGTGGAAAGTAACTAACTCTAATTCCACATTTTTTACTGATATTTTAGCATTTCAGTAATTCATACTACAAAAAAACACAGGATAGCATCTATCTACCATCCTGTGCGCAAATGAGTATCTATACTTAAAACCTCAATTGAGGGTGTTACTAACTAACAAAATCTAAATCAATTTGCCCATACGACCTCAAGCATATCGTCATCTGAGGCTGCCTGCTTTTTCTCCACCACAATGTCCTCAATCACATACGCTTTTTCAAAGCCATCCTTTATGGCATTGACGATGGAGCCTGGATTCACGGCGTCACCAATCACAAATAGGTTATCAAAATGTTCCCGGTAGCTTTCTTCCAGTGGATTGTATACCTCCGTGCCCATGGAGAACACAAAGTGATCTAGTTCAAGCTCCATTTGCTGCTGATCTTCAGAATGCAACAATACAGACCTTGAGCGAATTTCTTCTACAGTATGGTCCGTAATGACCTTAACTCCTTGGCCTTGCAATCGGCCGACGATTCTCATTCTTGTATGGGGCTCTAATTTGCTGCCCGTCTCCGTAGGAACTTCTACCAATGTTACATCGTTCCCCTGTCTTGCAAGCTGGCCAACTACACTGTAGCAAACCATGCCGCTACCCATGACAACTATTTTTTGCCCAGAGAATTCTTTACGCTTTAATAAAACATCCTCATAATCGGAGACGTTTGGCAAATCATGACCGGCCATTGGCGGAATAATCGGCTTTGCCCCTGTTGCTAAAAAAACGGCATATGGGTTCAACGCTTTGATTGCTTCTACTGAAGCCTCTGTATTCAAACGGACATCCACCTTTAGTCGTTTCATTTCGTTTGTTAAATAGTTAATTTGCCAGGACATTTTCTCCTTTGGCACAGGTGTAGTAACTAAGTTCAATTGGCCTCCAAGCCTTGCATCCTTCTCGAATATGGTCACGTCATAACCCTTCATGGATAAAACTCGAGCCGCTTCCATCCCACCTGGACCTCCGCCAACGATGGCTACGTGACGCTTTTCGTTTGTACGCTCAAATCCACGGAACTCCAACTCACGGCCTGCTCGCACATTAATGGAGCAGTGAATTCCGCCACCTTTCCCCATCGTACAGTGAAGGCAGGAAATACATTTGCGAATTTCTTTATCACGACCTGCGATTGCCTTTTTTGCCCATTCCGGATCAGCGATTAAACCACGGCCCATGGCAATAAAGTCAGCACGGCCATTTTCGAGAATTTCTTCCATGAAATGAGGCTCCCGAATGGATCCTACGGTAATCACGGGGATGTTGACTACTTTTTTCACTTCTTCTGCTAAATAAACTCTCCAGCCCTGCTCAAACAACATGGATTCTACTAATTTATCGAAAGCTTCGTAACAGCCACCACTTGCATGGATAGCATCGACGCCTATTTTTTCAAGATATTGGCAAGCCTCTTGACTTGCCTCCACTTTCATTCCCTTTTCCACAAATTCGTCGATGCTCAGACGAATACATACAGGGAAGTGCTCGCCGCATTTTTCCTTGATCCCCGTAATGATATCTTCCGCAAAACGCATGCGGTTTTCAAAGCTGCCACCGTATTCATCGGTACGGAGATTCGTATATGGACTAATGAACTGACCGATTAAATAACCATGGGCCCCGTGAAGTTCTACTCCGTCTGCACCTGCCATTTGGGCACGAACTGCTCCCATCACAAAGCGTTGGACTAAATCCTTCACTTCCTCTGTCGTTAATTCCCGCGGCTCTTCTCCGATTGCCATACAGGTTACGGGACTGGGGGCTACAATTTGCTTGCCACCGGTAATACCTGAGTTGGACTCACGCCCGGCGTGGTGAAGTTGCACGAACAGCCTTGCTCCGTATTTTTGCACCGCATTGGCAATTCGGTGAATACCAGCTACAAAACGATCATCATCTATTCGAAGCTGAGTTTGCACGCCCTTCCCAAGCTCTGGCTCAATAGCAACAAACTCAGTTATAATGAGACCTGTGCCACCCTTGGCACGTTCCTCATAATAAGCAATCATTTGTTCCGTTACCTCTCCGTTGCTGTTTGCCATGCCTGTGCACATGCCTGGCATGACTAGCCTGTTTTTCAAAGTTAAACTTCCGATGTTTTTCTTAGAAAATAATAGGGGGTAACTCATGGTTTAATATCCTCCAGTCTTTTTGTGAGATATTTCACATATGTATTTAGAAAGTCTGAAAACTCACATACTTTGTTTATCCGTCTTTATTATAAAACGGCAGCCTGTTAGTTTTTCATAGAGAATGTGAAGGAATAGAGACATTTTCTAAGGGGGCTCGATGGGGCTTAAGGCTAGGTATCACTTGGAATATTTTTTTACTTATTCGACTGCTTTCATGGAGATGGTGTCAGCGGGACTGGTCGGCAGGATGTTTTATACTAAATTCCCTCACCTATTTACGTCATAGTGCTTGTTTGATTTAAATAGAGCGAATTTTTCTATTCTACTTGCATCAAAATGATTGTTTGATTGAAGTACAGCACGATTTCCTCCCCTACTTCCATCAAACACGCATCCATGATTGAAGTACAGCACATTTTCTTCTCCTACTTCCATCAAGCACCCTTCCATGATTTAAGTACAATGCAATTTCTTCTCCTACTTCCATCAAGCACCCCAAACTAAAAAACATATACTTATTTTTATAGAAAAAAAAACGCCTCGTAGGCTACTCTTGAGACTGCTGAAAAGCACGAAAAAGAGGGCGCTGAAAAAAATGAAAAAGCACCACTTTTTCAGCCCCTCCTACTCCTTCCGCCGATTCAGCCGCATGCACTCCTTTCTCTCAAATCCAAACTTCTCATAAAAATCATGGGCATCCTTTGTGGCTAAGGCTAGGTTCGTACCCTTAACGGATGGATGCTCCAGAAGACACTCCAACAACCATTGTCCTAATCCCTCACCCCGATAGTCCTCTTCAATAAACACATCCAAGATCCACGAAAAGGTAGCCTGGTCCGTAATTACTCTAGCAAAACCAATTTGCTTCATGTCTTGGTCGTAAACTCCGAAGTTGAGAGAATTGGCGACACTTTTTTCTACCGTTTCTCTCTTGCGCCCTTTCGCCCAATAGGATTGGTCCGCCAAAAAGGCATGTATGTAATTAATATTTAGTAAGGACGGTTTATCACTGATCACATATGGATCCCTTCTCCAGTTCATAAATTCTACTCTCCTTCTCTCAATGCCTCTGACTAAATATTTTCCTGTAAAAACTTCGAAACTACGTTTAAAAATTTCTCCGGTTCATCCCTCATTATGCTATGGCTGCTGTTTTCAAAGATAACGAGCTTACTACCGGGGATTCCCTCCCCTATTTCCACCGAATGCTCGACAGGGGTGATCCAATCATGGCGTCCACCGATCACTAAAGTTGGGATACTTATCCCCCTTAAGCGGTCCCTCACATCATAGTCCCAAAGAAACCTACCAAAACCTTCGTTCAACGCTTCGTAGGATCGCTCCCCTGGAAAGTTTACGGGCATCGATTTTGCCACCACCTTGCTGTAAGAATAAAGGGGACCCATCACCTTGTAAAACTCCCCCAATTCCTCCATGGACTGAAACTCCCCACGCCATAACACTTCAGCCATCCTCCTTTGCTCCTCCGTTCCGATGGCTAGGACCTTCTCCTTAGCGTCTTCCATGAACCGGTAGCTTGCAGAAGTGGTTAAAAGGAGCATCCCTTCCAAATTCCCTTGATATTTCGCTGCATAGCTTAAGGCAACCATTCCCCCGTAGGATTGTCCCAACAGCCAAATTTTTTCCAAGCCAAGGTATTCCCTTAATGCTTCCACATCCTCCACATTGTTTTCTAGCGTATAAGAGTGTTGAGGTCCTTTGTCTGACAAGCCACTCCCACGGTTATCTATATACACGAACTGAACGTATTTCGTTAACGGGGTCAGGTGGGGTTTATAGATGGTATGGGTCCCCCCTGGCCCTCCGTGCAAAACAAAGCAGACTGGCTTGTTCCTCACCTCTGTCCCCACAATGTCATAGGAAGAGCCTTCCACGTCAAAGTACAACCTCGTTCCCCTTATTTTTGCATACATTGTAGGCACCTCCTTTATTTCGTTAGAAAGCTCTGCTGTTAGCCTTTAATGTTGATTTTCGCTACTACAGGAGCTCAGATCGACCTTAGCCTTTGACAGAGCCTATTATAGAAAAAAATCATCCCCACCAGCAGCCTATTGGTTTTCATCCCCAAACATTCGCATGACTGCCAAACTTAATAGATTCACTCCGTCGTGCAAGGCTGATAAATCAAAGGACATGTTGGGATGATGGAGCCCTGGCTGTAAATTCGTCCCTAAACCGATCACGGTCCCCTTCAGCTTAGGATAAGAATGGGTGTAAAAATGAAAATCCTCGCCTCCAGGTGTTGGTTCTGGAGTTACAAGACCTTTTTCCCCGAGTACGTCCACAATAACACCGCCCACAATCTCTTCCATTTCTTTATTTGGCGTTGCTGCCACCATCTGAGCTGGAATCCCTATCTCCACCTTCGACCCATTCACCGCCGCTGCCATTAACACGGCTGTCTTAACTTTTTCAATTAACTCCTCCATTACCTCATTGGATTGGGCACGGAGATCAATGCCGAACTCGCCGTAGTCAGGAATGATGTTAATGTTGTCTCCGCCCGCCTGCATCATCGTTACTTTCGCAGACCAAGAAACGGCTGGATTCAATTTCACTCCGTTGACTCCTTGGACGATTGCCCCTAAAGCATCCACAACGTTGACACCTAAGTGGGGACGGGAACCGTGGGCTTGCACCCCTTCTACTTTCCCCCGCATCAACGTGGTGGCACCGTGATAGATGGCAGGGGATGCTTCATGAAGAGACATATCCTGAATAGGCCTGACGTGTAATCCTAACAGCATGTCCACCCCGTCCATTACTCCCTTTTCAATTAATGCCTTAGCCCCAGCTCCCTTTTCTTCTGCAGGTTGAAAAATAATTTTCAGAAGCCCCTTCGGTTCAAAGCCTGTTTCCTTTAGACATCTCACAGCTTGAAGAACCATCGTCATATGGGCGTCATGTCCGCAGGAGTGATTTGCTTTCCACTCCCCGTCTACCTTTTGCCAAAGAGCATCCATGTCAGCCCGCAAGCCTATGGTCGGCCCTGCTTCCTTGTCTCCCCAATAACCAACAACACCTGTAATGTCTTCGAAGGTCTCATAGGGGATGCCCAGTTCTGTCAGCTTTTGGCATAGGTAGGCCGTCGTCTCCCGTTCCTCCCAGCTTATTTCCGGGTTTTCATGCAAATACGTATAGGTTTGGATTATTTCTTGTTTGTGGGAATTTACCCAACTAGTAATCTCCTTTAACATGGTCATCTTTCCCCCTATAGAAAGAAAGCTGGCCCATTTCATCCCTGTACCAGCTTCTGTAAATTAACTTTCTCTTTGCAAATTCTTTTTGCCTCAAATTTAATTTACCCTTCTCCACTTTTATCCTACTGTATATTGAGGTTAAGCTCCCCCCTACTTTTTTGATGCAACATAGTAGTTAATCCCATCCTCAGTACTTCCTTGAATTAAATCCATGACCATATAGTTGTGAGCAAAAAGTTTTTCAAAAGCTTGGCGATGGGCAAAACGCCATTTCATACTCATATCTATACTCGTTGATTTTAATTCATGGATATTAGCAGGGACGGCCACTAAATACAAGTCCTCCTCTAATGCTAACTTGTTGACCATTGGGGTTACTATGCCACTTTCACTTTTCCCCTCTACTAGCTTTGTGATGGACGGAGGATAACTAGTTTCCTTTACTCTATCATCTGTTATATCCCATTCTACTTCAAATCTATCAGAGGGAAGTCCGTTATTAATGTCATCTTTTAATTCGCCATAATAGGCACGGATGTAGGTATGAACGTATCCCTTTAATTTATGCAAATTTAAGTAGCCATTTCTAGATTCTAAAGAATCATAGGTCCAACGTATCTTTGTGTATCCATTTTGTTGGGCCCATTTCCTTTGTTCATGTTTTAGTTTTTCTCCAATTCCGTCATTTCGATAGTTGGGCAAAACAGCCATCATATGAGAAACAAGGAAGTTCACTTTATCCTTATAGCCTGGAAATCCATAGACAAACCCAACTAACTCCGCTTCGTCGTATGCACCGATGACCATTCCCCCATTATGAACTGCGGCAATGAGGTGTGGGAGCACGGTTACGGTGTTTTTCCCCCATGTCCTTTCCTGTAAAGGGATAACTTTCTCCATGTTGGCAACACCGCTAATAAACTTAAATTCTATTTTTCCCACCATTTTCCACCCTCCCTTTCAACTAAACATTTTATGGTTTCTTCGAAGATTCCAGTGATTTACTCTTATTTACGAAAGTCAGAAAGCCTTAGCTATAACACCCAAAAATACAGCTGAGGCTTAGGATTCTACTATTCTTTTACTGCTTTCGGAAACTGTCTAAAGTGGTAGGAGACTCGGTAAACTTCACCTTCTTCATTTCGTATGAAGCGAATCACTTCCGTTTGATCCTTTACAGAGGCGAGGAATTTATCTTCTCCCACGTACTGAATTGGAAAGGAAACTTCCCTTGCAGAGCATTCTAGTGTTTCCCCTTTACGCTTGACAGTTAACGTCATTCCTTCATTGGATACATAATCTCCCTCAAACTCAGCCAGTTTCTCTGCTGGTAGTTCCTGCTCTGTAAACTCTAGGTGCTTCGAACTAACAGGACGCCCTTCCATTCCGTTTAAGGCTCCGCTCATAATTGTTGTTGCCGGTACACCTGCTAAATTGGTCAAGATCATTGCGGAGATTCCTCTTTCTGGAATAATACAAAGTTGGGAAGCAATGGCTTTTAAATTCCCTCCATGCTCCACTAAAGTAGTTCCGTAATAATCCGGTGTAATCATGAAACCATATCCGTAATATTTGCCAGGTGCAATCTCAAAGTGAGGATAGATCATTTGTTCAACACTTTCTGGTGATAAAATCTGTTTATCCCCTACTTTTCCTTTATTTCTTACAATTTCAGCATACTTTAACATGTCATTAACGGAAGATTTCAAATACCCTGCTGGTCGCATGGCTGGTGAATCCCACCATACAGGTGCTTCGTAAACTTCTGTACCTTCTTCGGTCTCCTTTGCAGCATAAAGGCAAGTAACATTGTCATAGTCCCCTAGTTCTTCCACCAAAGAGCAGGAGTGGTCCATACCTGCTGGGTCTAAAATATATTGTTTAATATAACTTTCAAAAGAAATGCCACTTACTCTTTCCACAATTGTTCCCAATAGAGCGTAAGCATCATTGGAGTAACTGAATTCTGTGCCTGGCTCTCCTAGTAATTCAAAGTCTAAATCTGCAATAAACTCCATTAATTGTTCATACGTATCAATTGGTTCTTGGTCATCATCATCGATTTTTAAACCTGGATAATCTTGTACAGAAGGGTCCGCATCCAAGCTTCGCTTATTAGCATATTTCAATGAAGGAAGTGGAGGAAGTCCTGCTGTATGTGTCATAAAATGATGAATCGTCATCTTTTCTGTTAGCTCTGATGGTGTAGAAAACTCTGGTAAATATTTAACTACTGGATCATGGACATTTAATTTGCCATCTTCTTGTAGCTGCATGATTGCCACACACGTGAATGATTTTGTAACAGAAGCAATACCAAAAACCGTGTCCATTGTAACAGGAAGCTTCTTTTCCACATTACGATAGCCAAAGCCTTTTTCATAAACTGGCACTCCACTATGGGCAAAACCTAAAGCCACCCCTGGAATGCTATGCTTTTCAATTAAACCTTCTGCATATTCCTCAAACGCTTTCATATCCACTTTCGTTTTCAAGTTAAATCCCCCTTTGTTAGTTAAAACAATTATGGAAAACTTGCAATCTCCTCTTTTATAATTGCTTTGTTAAGCTTAGTGTGCTGAAGTATTCTTCAATTCAGGCACTCCATGGCCGTGGAGGTAACGAATAAATGATGAATTTACTCCGTTTCCTTTCTATAAAATCCAAAATAAAAATCTTTTGTACGGTTGTAGTCTTCAATTCGTTGCTCCACTACTTCTTTATCCGTGGACATGACGCCAGAAACGATCATGTTTAAAATGGAAAAAAATAGTCGGCATTCCACTTAAGGTTGTAGGTTGAGGTGTAATTGCCTTGATGGTAACATCCGACAACAGCCCTGCTGGTGATAGCTCATCATCTGTAATGGACACGATTCTTGCCCCTTTTTCCTTCGCCGCCTTCGTAAAAGAAATGGTTTGCTGGATATAGCGCGGGAAGGACAAGGTAATAACTAAAGAATCCTCATTTAGGTCTGTCAATAAGTAATTGGCATCATCCAGATCCCCTCTAAAGGCCACGACATTCCCTTTAATAATATTCAATGTATAAGCCAACCAATGGGCTGGGGCATAAGAGCCCCTAAGACCAACCACAATAATTCTTTTCGCTTGAATGATCATTTCAATCGTATGCTCAAAGGCTGTCTCACTTATTTCATGGGTCATTTTCCCAATGTATTCTAGGTCTTGGTTCATTGGTGCAAGAATGCTACTATCCGCTTTAATACCTTCCCTCAATGCTTTAAAAGGATCAACAGGGGTAAGGAGGGCAATCCTTATTTCCTCCTGTACCTCTGCATAGCCAGAATAACCTAGAGCATGACAGCAGCGAATAACTGTCGTCTCACTTGTTTCCGTTAGATTACCTACTTCCTTTGCGTGGTTTAAAGCTATTTCTCTTGGATTATCAATAATAAAGTTTGCGACAATTTTCATCCGTTGGGTCAAGTCGTTGTATTTTTGTTTGATTTGTTGTTTAATCCTCTCCATTGCAAAGCCCCCATTGTACTGTCTATAAATATGATAGTTACTTGTATTGTGGATCATATAAATGACATGATACAACGTGTCCCGGAGACAATTCAAGCTCTTTTGGTCTTATTGTTTTACATACATCCATACAAGCTTGACAACGTGTATGAAAAGCACAACCGTTTGGGGGGTTAGACGGATTAGGGACATCCCCTTTAAGGATAATCCTTTCTTTTTTTATGGTTGGGTTGGGTGTCGGTACAGCCGACATCAGCGCTTGCGTATATGGGTGGGCAGGATTCTTAAAAAGGGCTTCATTCGGTGCATATTCTACCATTCGCCCTAAATACATGACCCCAATTTTATCACTTATATGATTCACTACACTTAAGTCATGGGCAATAAAAACATAGGTAAGTCCTAAATCTTTTTGAAGGTCGTCAAATAAATTAAGAATTTGTGCTTGGATGGATACATCTAAAGCAGATACAGATTCGTCAGCAACGATTACTGATGGGTTAACAGCAATCGCCCTGGCTATACCAATCCTTTGTCGCTGACCACCACTAAATTCATGGGGGTAGCGATTTACGAGACGACTATTCAAGCCTACTTTTTCTAAAAGCCCCTTTACCATCTCTTTTCTTTCCTTTGTGTTCTTCCCTATGTTATGAGTGGATAAAGCTTCCTCTAAAATGGCTCCGATGGTCAATCTCGGGTTTAATGACGCATACGGATCTTGAAATACGATTTGCATATTTTTTCGAAGCTTCCTTAACTCTGTGTTTGACATGGTAGTTATTTCTTGTCCGTTATACTTTACGGAGCCACTAGTAGGTTCAATAAGTCGAAGGATACTTCTACCCGTGGTAGACTTTCCGCAACCACTTTCCCCTACAATTCCTAATGTTTCTCCTGGCAGCAAGGAAAAGGATACTCCATCTACAGCTTTTACATAACCAGCATTTCTTTTTAAAATACCTGTATTAATAGGAAAATACGTCTTTAGATCCGTCACTTCCAGTATAGCTGTCATGAAACCCCCTCCTCTTCGTCATAAAGCCAACAACGTACTTTTTGTTCCCCTTGGGAAATAAGTGGCGGATTTTGCTCTGAGCATTTCTCCAAGGCATCATTGCATCGATACCTGAATGGACACCCTTTTGTAATGTCTCCTACATTTGGTACATTGCCTTCAATTGGGATTAACCGCTCTTTTCTTTCTTCAATATTGGGAATTGAATTTAACAAACCAATTGTATAAGGGTGTTTGGGTGCAGCAAATAACGTTTGAATCTCTGCTTCTTCTACAATTTGGCCATAATACATAACGATGACTCGGTCTGCTACTTCTGCTACCACACCTAGGTCGTGGGTAATTAAAAGAATCGTTGTCTCGAACTCGTCTTTTAATCCATTCATCAGGTCTAGTATTTGCGCTTGAATGGTAACGTCTAAAGCCGTCGTTGGTTCGTCTGCGATTAGCAACTTCGGATTACAAGCCATGGCCATAGCAATCATGACCCGCTGCCGCATTCCTCCAGATAACTGATGAGGGTACTCATTGATTATTTTATCTGCCCGAGGAATCCCTACCTTATTAAGCATCTCAATTGTTCTGTTTTTTATTTCTCTATTTGAAAAGTCAGAGTGGAGCTCTAATACCTCTCCAATTTGCTTTCCAATCTTATGAACAGGATTCAAGGAGGTCATGGGTTCCTGAAAAATCATTGAAATATCTCTCCCACGAATATCTCTCATTTTTTTTGGTGATAATCCATTAATCTCTTTTCCATTTAGTTTAATACTTCCCTCTACATAACCGGCATGTTTCGGAATTAAACCCATTATGGAAAGGGATGTAATGCTCTTTCCACAACCTGACTCTCCAACAATAGCTACCGTCTCCCTTTTTTTCAAATGGAAGCTTATGTCACTCACTGCTGCTACTGTTTTTTTACTATCTGTTTTAAAACGAATAAATAAGTTTTCCACAGTTAACAAGTTTGGACTAGTTTGTGTCGTTCCCTCTGTTCTGTGCTGATCTATATGATGTATCTCCGTAGTCATCTGTTTCTCCCCTCCTTGGTAGAGTCCTTTATCTACTTCTAGCTGCTAGATTCTAGATTCTAGCAAATGAAAGTCATTATTTTAATCGTGGGTCTAGTGCATCCCTTAAACCGTCTCCTAATAAATTGAAGCCTAGAACAACTAACATAATAGCTAAACCTGGGAATAAAGACATCCACCACGCGTTCAATAAGAACGATTTTCCAACATAGGCCATGGCGCCCCATTCAGGGGTTGGTGGTTGCGCCCCTAATCCTAAAAAGCTTAAAGATGCAGCAGCTAAAATACTAGTACCAAATTGTAAGGTTGATAGAACAATTACTGGTGATAAAAAGTTAGGGGTTATATGTTTCACAATGATTTTAAAGTCACTAACTCCCAAGGCTTTTACGGCCTCCACATATTCCTTTTCCCTTATAGAAAGTACTGTCCCTCTTACTACCCTGACATAGGACGGGATAACTGCAATAGCAACAGCAATCATGGCATTCGTTAATCCTACACCTAGAACAGCAATGATGGCGATGGCTAATAAAAGAGATGGAAATGCAAGTAAAATATCCATTAACTGCATAATATAAATATCAATTTTTCGATAATATCCAGAAATTACTCCTAAGATAACACCTACCGTTCCTGCAATGGATACGGCAACAAGTCCCATCATTAACGAGACACGACCTCCGTACATAATTCGAGACAATATGTCCCTTCCAAACTCATCTGTACCAAGCCAGTGGGCACTAGATGGTCCCTGGAGTCTGTTTTCCATTGTCATTACATCGATAGGGTAAGGCGCTAGAATTGGGGCAAAAACTGAGATGATAATAAAAAACAAGAGTATTCCGCCCCCGACTAAAGCACCATAGTTTCTTTTTAATCTTTTTAATACGATGGACCAGTAGGAACGGGCCTCTGTTTCTAGTATTTCTTTTGTAACTTCTACATTTGGATCCATTTGAGGTTTCATTGCCGTTTGTCCCAAGTTACTTCCCCCTTTCTAGTCGTATTTAATCCGTGGGTCTATCATGCTGTATATAATGTCAATAAATAAATTTACGATGATGAACATAAACGCCATAAATAGAACTAATCCTTGTACGGTCGGCATATCTCGGGTAGCAATGGCTTCTATCGCTAAACTCCCGATTCCAGGTAAGGCAAATACGGTTTCCGTAACAACAGCACCTGCTAATAAATGACCAAACTGCAAACCTATTAATGTGATGACAGGGATTAACGCATTTTGCAATCCGTGGCCTTGGATTAGTCTGACCACATTTACCCCTTTTGCTTCTGCTGTTCGCATATAATCCTGCTTGATCACTTCAAGCATACTTGAACGGGTCATACGTGCAATGTTTCCCGTAGTAGCTAATCCTAATGTTATGGAAGGAAGAATTAACGAATAGAAGCCATCATATCCCGATATTGGAAAAATAGGAATGTGATAGGAAAAAATTAATATTAAAAATAAAGCGACCCAGAATCCTGGAGCAGAAATTCCCACAAGGGAGATAAGCATCGCTAACTGATCAAAAATAGTATTTTGTTTTACTGCTGCAATAATCCCTAAGATAATTCCAAAAACTGCACCAATGATTAAACTGTAAACAGCTAATTGAAATGTAATTGGGAAACGCTGTATTATTTGGTCCATTACACTTAAATTGGTTATATAAGAGGTTCCTAAATCCCCTTGCAGTACACCGGTAATAAACGCAAAATACTGTAATGGCAGTGGTTGATCAAGACCTAGATTGGCTTTCAACCTATCAATTGCCTCTTGAGTGGCAAATTCTCCTAATATATAAGTAACTGGGTCACCTGGTATTAAATGAACCATTAAAAATACTAGGACGGATACGCCCAGCAACGTCATTAACATGGTAAACGAACGTTTGAGTAAATATCTGGTCATGACCTTTCCTCCTATCATTAGAAGGGGCTGACCCAGCCTTTGGAAGACATCTTTACAATCTTCTTTTCTATGAATCTAGAAAAGAAAAGGTTGCTATGGATTTGTCTAGCCTCCGTCTGGGGCATCCCCTATTTCATTACTGAATTATTTTTTTAATCGAACGTCTGACCAAATGATGGATCCTGTAATCGGGTGAACTTGGAAGCCCTCAATATCACGATAGGCAACAACGTTTTGACGAACGAACAATGGAACCCAAGGAGACTCGTCAACAATAATCATTTGCGCATCGTAGTACATTTGCATTCTAACATCTGGATCTACTTCCACACGTGCCGCCTCTAAGATTTCGATTAACTCGTCGTTTTGATAATGAACACGAGTAGAAATTCCTCTACCATATAACGAGTGTAGAATATCAGCGTCATACCACCCGTATGACCATAGCAACATTTCATGTGCCCCTTCAGGGGATTGGGAACGAATTGTTGCATCTTCTTGTACAGAGATTGTCATGTTGATTCCAGCTTCTGCAAGTTGATTCTGTAAAATTTGAGCAATACGTTGCATTGTTGGCTCCGATGTTACCCAAAGGTCTACCGTTAATTGGTTACTATCGGAGTATCCTGCTTCAGCTAACAATTCTTTCGCTTTGTCAATGTTACGAGCATACTCATTAGCGGCGTAGTCTTCTACTTCTTGACTGTATCCTGGGATGGTCGGAGGTAATGGACCAAATAACCCTTGGGCTGCACCTTCTAATGCATAGTCAACAATTGGTGTACGGTCTACTGCTAATGCAATTGCTTGGCGTACTCTCACATCTTTGAATTTTTCTTTTTGGTTGTTCATCCCTAAATACGTATGCCCATTTGCTAGAGTTCTAGCAAGACCTACAGCAGGGTCATTTTCCAATTCTTCAATGTAGTTAGGTGGTACAGATAGCATGATTTGTGAGTTTCCACGCTTAAACTCTAGAATTCGTGTGTCATCATCTGAAATGTAACGGAAGATAACACTATCAAAGTTTACAGCACCTTGGTTTTCCGAATAATCTTGCCCTAAATTAAAATCAGGGAATGCGTTATATTTAATGGAGGATCCTCGATTAATTTCTGCAAGTTGCAAGATTCCAGCCGCACTAGCATGTTGCCCAAAGTTATCACCGTGCTCATCAATAACACTAGGGTCTAATGGAGCTAAATAAGCTGTCGCAGCATTACTTAAGAACGGTGCAAACGCTTCTGTAAAATGAAGTTCAAAAGTAAGCTCATCTACTACTACTACCTCATCTAAAGGGCCAACCATGTAATTCGTTGGTGCAGAGTCTACAAAACGGTCAAAGGATGTTTTAACTCCCTCTGCTGTAACCGGAGTTCCAGTATGAAACGTCGTACCTTCCCTTAACTTAAAAGTGATTACTAATCCATCATCTGACACTTCAAAACTTTCCGCTAATGCTGGTACAATGTTTCCGTCAAAATCAAACCTTACTAACGGTTCATACAGATGGTTATTAGAATCATCTACCCAAGTGGTACGCTGAACGTCCACTGTATCTGGTTCACGGACAGAGGTTACAACGATAGTCCCGCCTGATTGCGCTGCTTCTTCAGTAGTATCGGTAGTTTCTGATGTGGAACCACCACCATCATTTCCTGTTCCAGACTGAGCTTCCTCCGTATCATCACCACATGCCGCTAGTAAAAAAAGAAACACAAGCGACAACAACAATAACTGCAAAAAATATTGTTTTTTCATTTCTTGACCTCTCCTTTTTTATAGTAAATTTGAAGTGAAACCTATAGAAAAAATAAAAGCGGGAATGGCCTTGGTTGATAATCTTGGCGGGGGAAAGTGCCAATGATTTATCACTAGGCTTTTATTCTGTTCGGCACTAGTTCACCGAACTACCAGAAATTTCTGAATTATATTCCCGCTCTTTAACAACGAATTTATCTACTATATCATCGTTAACTTCAAAACCAATTCCAGGGGTTGTTGGAACCGTAACGATTCCTGGCTTCCATAAGGTTACTTCAGGCTCGATAATGTCCTTTTGCCAGTACCTATCGGAAGCAGATGTATCACCAGGGATGCTGAAATTACTTAAGGAGGCAATAGCAATGTTAGTAGCTCTTCCTATCCCTGCTTCCAGCATTCCTCCACACCAAACTGGAATGTTTTTTACCTTACAATAATCGTGGATTTTCTTTGCTTCGGTGAGGCCACCTACTCGACCGATTTTAATATTGATGATTCTACAACTGCCTATTTCAATGGCTTTTCTAGCATCCTCTAAGGAATGAATGCTTTCATCCAAGCAAACCGGTGTAGTTAACTGTTTTTGGAGCTGGGCATGATCCACTATGTCGTCATGGGCCAAAGGCTGCTCGATCATCATAAGTTTAAATTGGTCTAACTCTTTCAAAACTTCTATATCATCTAAGGTATAAGCTGAATTGGCATCGGCCATTAATGGAATGTCATAGCCAAAGGACTCTCGAATAGCACGAATTGGCTCTATATCCCAACCCGGCTTAATCTTTACTTTTATTTTCTTGTAGCCCTCTTGGAGGAAACCTTCCACTTTTTGTAATAGAGCTTCAATGGTACTCTCAATCCCAATGCTAACACCAACTTGAATTTCTCCCCGCTCACCACCAATAGCCTGCCATAAGGCGATCCCTTGAGCCTTGCTGTATAAGTCCCACACAGCACATTCCAATGCTGCCTTTGCCATATTGTTTCGTCTCATGAAGGAAAACATTTCTGTAATTTCGTCGGGATGATTAATCTCTTTACCTAACACTTTTGGAATTAGAAAATCCTCCAGCATCACCCAAACGGTGCTATTTGTTTCTTCGTTATAAATTGGCTGGGACATGGCTACACTTTCCCCATAACCCACACGTCCTTCCCCATAGACTTTAACAACTATCATCTCTTTGTCTGTCGTTGTGCCGAAGCTCGTTTGGAAGGGTGCCTTCAAAGGCATTTTTAACAATTTAAGTTCCACACGTTCTATCTTCACTAGCTCTCACCTCTCTTTATGTCTGCTCTACCAACTTTTAAATATCTAATTTTTCCTTCAACTCTAGTTCTTTATAAAATGGATAAACAGGGCTAGATAATCGGGTATGATTAAAGTTGGTTAACTCAAAGCTGCTTAATCCCGGGGAATCCACCGAAATTATTTCCTTTGCGATTGGTTCAAACCCTGCCCGGAAATGCTGACTAGATTTTAATGCAACGATTTCATATGCCTTCACATCCACTCCATGAAGCAGAAATATTTGCTCATCCAAAACTTGAGATTGTTTGGAACAAACGATAATATCTACCCCTTCCACCACAAGCCTTACGGATTTTCCATAGCTTACCTTAGAGCCCCGCCCCATAGGTGACGATTGAATGAAACTGCCGTCTGCAAGAGTTTTTATGTAGGCTTTAATTGGGAGAGGGTCTCCATGTAAGTCATCTGTTTTACCTCCCAGTAACACTTCGATAGTTGCTCCTACCCCCGCTTTGTGTGCAATGGTTACCACTTCTGGGTCACAAATGAACCCAAAGCATGTATTTGTTAGTTTAGCTTCCAACAACGCTTGCAGTAGATGTGTCCCATCCCCCGGTGTTCCTCCACCAGGGTTATCAGATGTTTCATTGATTACGACAGGAGCTCCTTCTATTGCTAGGGCTTGCTTGATTCCCTCCTTAGGAGATGGAAGATTTGGAAAAAATTCATCCCGAATTTCCCATATATTTTGAGCAATCTCTTCTGCTGCTTCCTTCGCTAACTGTGGGTCGTTATTGGTAACAGTTATAACTGAAACCCCTAGTTGCGGTATGTCTGTGTAAGGAAATCCATGAAAGAATGTGCAATCTACCATGTTTTCCAGTTTCTCTTTTTCCCAACAAAGTTCATTAATTGTTTTTGCTGGAGCTTTGTTGGTTGTAGATGTTGGTATAAGCAGCGGTAAGGATTTTAAATACATGGAAGGCTTGAGCTTGCCAGTTAAAATATCTTTCGTGACCTCCATGGCCTCTTTACCCCGCTCGTAACAATCAACGTGGGGATAATAATTTACTCCTAAAAGTACATCTGCATTATCCACCATTTTTTGTGTGAGATTCCCATGTAAATCCAACGTGACAACTATAGGAATCTGTGAGCCTACCAATTCTCTTACGGAGGCGAGAATGTCTCCTTCAAAGTCATCGGTATTTTCTGCTACGCCTGCACCGTGGAGGGCTATGCAAATAGCATCAAATTCTTTGGTTCGAATCCTATCTAACAGTTCCTGTTGCAGTCGATAATTTGTTTCACGGGTAATTATTCCAGACGGCATTGCGAAGGAGGAGAAACTAGGTACAACTTCAATTTGCAGTTCTTCTGCACTAACGATCATTCCGCCGACGTAATCACGTACATTACGGTGTTTTTCGAGCACATCATGGTCCTCATACCACCCCCAATACTGAAATTCTCTCACAGTTGTTGGAACACTAGAAAATGTATTGGTTTCGTGTGCAATTTGCCCAATTAATACTTTCATATAAATTACCACCTGCCTTCTGATGTTTTCACAAGCTACCTGTTGTTAAATAATGTCATCCGCCTAAGAAAGAAGTTTAAACTTCATTTTTTCGAAAAATATGAAGGTTCAACCTCCAAATCTTATAAACAGAATATATTTATTTTTCAGAAAAATCAATAGG
>JAJOJL010000102.1 GCA_021208645.1 Bacillus sp. (in: firmicutes)
GCAATGGGAAACGGGAGTAGCTAAAAGCTAAAATCAACCTCATCGAATTGAAAAAATCTTAAATTAAATGTTAAAAAACTATAGAATATTCAGAAAAGTGTGTTATTATAAATAAAAATAGAAGGATTTCCATTAATTTTTTTCAAAATAAAGGAAATCCTTCAAACCGCTCGAAGGTGAAAAAGATGATAGAGAAGCTAAAAGGCAGAGATTCACGATAATTACAGCAAATTTTCTAGGGGAATTAAAAAAAGTGGCCCAACATTTCCTAGCTAATCCAGAGTCCTTTGCCACTAACTCTGCAGGACAAATTGGCAACGAAATTAAGGTGAGTGAAACAACCGTCTTTCGATTTTGCTATGCATTAGGATACAGCGGGTTTAGCACCTTTCAAAAAGATATTCAGTACCAATTATTAAATAATCAAAGCAGCCTGTTTGAATTCCATTCCATGAAAAATGAATTAGTAGGAGACGAGAATCTTTCCAAAAGAATGATGCTAAGGGACAGTGAAATGATTGCTCAGACGGCCGAGCGACTCAACTTAGACGATTATGAGAGAGCGGTAGAGCAGTTAGCAAAGGCGAACCGTATTCTTGTATCAGGCATTCGTTCTTCCCATGCCATGGCCCACTGGTTTTCCTTTACCTTGGAGCTTATTCGGGGAAATGTTCGCCTGTTCCGTCCTGACATGGACGATTTGATCATTCGCATTAGGGAGTTGGAAGAAACGAGTGTATTCGTCGCCTTTTCCTTCCACCGTTATGCATTAGAAACGCTCAATATGGTGAAGGAGGCGAAGCGCCTTGGGGCCTTTATTATCGGCATCTCTGATTCGGAAGTGTCTCCCATTGCCGAATACGCTGATATCTTGTTTACGGTTCAGTTGCCGAAAAAATCGACACTGGACGTTGCCCCAGCTGTGTTTTCACTCATGAATGCGTTAGTAGCAGGGGTTTCCCTAAAGAATTCCGAGCAATTTCAACGAAGAATGGAATTATACGAAGAACTTCATTTTCAAAATTTTTTCGTGGAGTAAATAAATGCCAGGAGATGACAGAGGGTGCTTTGAAGGAGGCGGGAAGATGACGAAGCAAAGAATGGCGATTCGGGAAGTGACCCTTCACCGGTTAGTAATGAAATTGATAGATCCGTTTACGACAAGCTTTGGAACCTTTCGTGAACGTGAATTTTTCGTAGTAGAAGTGGAAGATGACTTAGGAAATCTAGGATTTGGAGAGACGGTAGCTTTTTCTGCGCCGTGGTATAACGAAGAAACGGTGGAGACAAACAAACATATTTTAGAAACCTTTTTGATTCCATCGTTAGTCGAAGCACCGATCTACCACCCCGATGAGTTGTCGGGAAGATGGGAAACGATTCGCAGGAATAACATGGCTAAAGCCGGCTTAGAAGGGGCCGTTTGGGACGTGTTTGCAAAAAGAAATCAGCTTCCATTGTCCAAAATGTTAGGGGGAGTCAGTAGCGAAATCGACGTTGGGATTAGCATTGGCATCCAGTCAACGGCGAAAGATCTTCTTCAAGTTGTGGACATGTATGTGAGGGAAGGCTATAAGCGGATGAAGATCAAGATTAAGCCTGGTGCCGATTATGACATGTTAAAGGAAGTGAGACGGGAGTTCCCAACCATCTTACTCATGGCCGACGCCAATTCAGCCTATACACTGAAAGACTTGGAAGCTTTAAAAAAACTCGATGAACTCGATTTAATGATGATCGAGCAACCGTTGTCCCATGACGATATAATTGATCATGCCACCTTACAGCGGGAAATAAACACACCCATTTGCCTAGATGAAAGTATACATACCTTAGAAGATGCGAGAAAGGCAGTTGAGTTAGGGGCTTGTAAGATTATTAATATAAAAATTGGAAGAGTAGGGGGGATTACAGAATCAAAGCGAATACACGATTACTGTCAGGAAAATGGGGTTCCAGTTTGGTGTGGAGGGATGCTAGAGTCAGGAATTGGTCGCGCCCATAATATTGCCCTTACGACATTACCACAATTTGTCATGCCAGGGGATACGGCGGCCTCAGCAAGGTATTGGGAAAATGACATTATAGCACCAGAAGTGGAAGTGAAAAATGGCGTCATCAAGGTTCCAGATAGACCTGGAATTGGTTATGACATTGACCGGGAAACATTAGAAAAATACAGGATTGCGAAACATGTATTTAGCCAAAAGAGTAACGCTGTTGGTAGTTGACTTTATGGTAGATTACTAACTTCAATGATTACCTATATTTAAATAAATCTGAATCTTACAAAAATTAGGAGGGTTTCCATGCAAAAGCAAACAGTAACGCGTGAATTTGATGAGTATTGTTCCAAAATGGTGAAAAAGCATCAAATACCTGGTTTTTCCATCGCAATGGCAAAGGACGGAGAAAAGATTTTTGAGAAGGGCTACGGGTTTAGGGACGTGGAAAACAAGCTTCCCCTTACTTCCGACACGGTATTTGGAATTGGCTCCATCACAAAATCCTTCACTTGTGTGGCGATTATGCAGCTACAAGAGGAAGGGAAACTGTCCGTTGACGACCCAGTCGTGAAGTATTTACCAGAATTCAAAACACCGAATGATGAATTCACAAAACGAATGACGATTCATCATTTCATGACCCATACAGCTGGACTACCGCCACTCGGTTCCCTTTTTGCCGCCTTAAAACGGAGTATTGACAAGGATCCAAAGTTTGAAGACGAAACACCTCCTGAAGAAGGGGATGGGAACGAAGAAAAAAGTACACTTGAAGCGAAAGTGGCAGAAGCTCCTACATTAGAACCGATTGACACGTACGAGCAGTTAATGGAAAGCATCGCAAACGATGACTATACATTACTCGGGGAGCCAGGTACTGAATTCAGTTATTCCAACGACGCCTATGCCTTATTAGGAACGATAATTGAACGAGTAAGCGGCGTAACATACGAGCAATACATGAAAGACTACGTACTGGAACCGGCAGGGATGAAAAACAGCGTCTTCCATTTAGAAGAGTTAAACGACCATGATGATGTTACTTGTCTCTATAATTCCCGTAAAAAAGACGGAGAAAAAAATTGTGTATGAATCGAATAACCCATGGGACGCTCCTTCCATGAGGGCCGCCGGTTTTCTTAAATCAACGGTCAATGACATGCTGCGGTATACGGAAATTTTTAGAAATAAAGGGAGAGTAGGCGACGCACAAATTTTAACACCAGAAAGTGTGGAGTTAATTACAACACCATACGCGGAGGCTACGTATGGCACGTATTACGGCTATGGGGTAATGGTTACGCCTGACTTCTTCGGTTACAAAATGGTTGAGCATGGCGGTTCTGTTAAGGGGGTAGCGGCGCAAATGACGACGATCCCTGAATTAGGACTGACAGGTGTAGCGTTGTCTAACTTAAACGGCGTACCGACGTCGACGATTTTGAAAAATGCGTTTGTGGATTATCTCGGAAAAGCCATCGACACGGACCACTTGGATTTAGAAGAAGTGGAGTTACCGGAAGAAAAGTTAGAGGAATACGCAGGGACGTATGCATCGAGCGAAGGGCCAGTCACAAGATTGAACTAATAGACGGAAAAATGTATTTACATGTGCAAGAAATGGATGAAGCAACCGTAACGCCAGTGGGCAACGACTGGTTCAAAACAAAACTAATGGATATGCCGTTTGTCATTCAATTTCGACGAGATGAGAACGGGAAGGTCGTTCGACTGGCCCTTGGCTATCGACAATCCGTAAAAGTGGAGGAAGGGGAGAAGTAAAATGAAGAAAGTACAGGCAAGAGGCTCCATCGTCGCTTTCACCATCATGATGATGGCACTGTTAGTCCTAGTTGGTTGTAACGCTGATGATGCTGCGTCCAATGACAATAACGGAGGGGGCAACGACGGAACGACAGAAGAACTGGATGGAACGGATGATGCGCCAGCAACAGGGCCACAAACAGGTGGAACAATTCGAATTGGGGTCTCCCAGGAACCGGATACCCTTGATATTCATAAGACAAGTATGGGGATTACAACCCAAGTTGCCACTCACTTTGGTAGTTCCCTGCTAGCCGTTAACCCAGAAACCAATGAAGTAGAGCCTTATCTTGCCGAAGATTTTACCGTTTCTGATGATGGACTTGTACTAACGTTTACGTTAAGGGAAGGGGTCGTCTTCCATGACGGTACGCCATTGACGGCAGAAAGGTACAAGGAAACCTTTGAACGAATTCTTGATCCAGATACGGGAGCGGCTGCCGTTGCCAGTTTTGTAGGGGAAGTCAGTTCCGTATCGGCACCAGATGATCGAACTTTTGTCATTGAGCTCGTCCAACCGTCGGCACCGTTTATTCGTAACTTAGCACAATCCACGTATTTACAGCCGTTACCGATTGCGGCAGTAGGTGAGGCTGGCAATGACTTTGGCAGAAAACCCGTTGGAGTAGGTCCTTGGGTAGTGGAAGATTGGGTGACAGGCCAACCCATTTCCTTAGTTAGAAACGAAGATTTTAATTGGGCACAATCCTTTTTTGATAACGACGGGAAACCATACCCTGATCGGTTAGAATACCGATTTATTACGGATCCACAAACGCTCCTTGCAGCTCTTGATTCCGGTTCCATTGATATTGCCCACAATGTTTCCGCTCGAGACGCTCAGCGGTATAGGAATCACGATGACTTTTACGTCATTGAAGCTGAACTTCAAGGGTTAGGGTTATTCTTGCAAATGAACCTGGAGAATGAGATATTACAAGATCTTGAGGTGAGAAAAGCGTTAAACAAGGCGATTAATAAAGATGTGTTGATCGAGTCCATCCTTAGTGGTGAAGGTTCTCCAGCCTATGGTCCACTGCCACAGACGATTTTTGGCTATGACCCGAACGTAGAAAACTATGGCCACCATTATAATAAGGACGAAGCAGCGGCTTTATTGGAGAATGCCGGTTGGGTGAGAAACAATAGTGGTACCCTTGAAAAAGATGGTGTCACGTTAAGTTTTGAGCTTTCTTCCATGCCAGAGAACAATCAAGCGGCACAGATTGTGCAAGCCATGTTAAGGGAAATTGGCATTGATGTGAATATCCAGTCCTATGACGCAGGGACGCTGATTGAACGAGTTTCCCAAGGGGAATATGAACTTTCCTTCATGACGTACGGCTATACGGATCCAGATATTTTAAACTTGTTTTTCCACTCTAGCATGATTGGTGGCTTGAACCACACTCGTATTAGTGACCCTGACTTAGATGCATTGTTGGAAAAAGGCAGAGTTACGCTAGACGAAGAGGAAAGAGCCCAAATCTACGCAGAAGTGCAACAAATTGTCGTGGATGAAGCCGTCTGGGTACCGCTCTATGCAAATAAAATGTTCCACATTGTTAATAAGCGAGTGCCGAACGTAATTATTGCCAATAACGCGTTGATTCTGCACGATAGCTGGGTGGAACAGTAATGAAGCAGTATATTATCAACCGAATCTTAAGCGGGATTGTTGTTTTATTTGGAATCTCTGTGTTTTCCTTTTTGCTCATTCACTTCGTACCGGGAGATCCAGTGAAAATCATGCTTGGGATTAATGCTACACCTGAAAGTATTGAAAATCTGCGAAACCATTTGGGGCTAAATGAGCCCCTTTGGTTTCAATATGGTCAATACATGGCTAACGTGTTCCAAGGCGATTTTGGAACGTCCATTAAAACAGGTCGGCCAGTGTTAACGGAGATTGTGGAACGGTTTCCAGAGACGGTGAAATTAGCAGCTGTTGGACTAACTATTGCTGTTGTTATTGGTATAACCGTTGGAATCATTGCTGCTAAATACAAAGATACGTTCATTGATTCCTTGTTTACTGGTTTTGCCACGTTAGGTATTTCCATTCCAAGTTTTTGGTTAGGACTCTTACTCATTATTGTTTTTTCCGTTCAGTTAAGGTGGTTCCCCATTGCCGATGGCACGAGTATGCGAGATGTAATTCTTCCTGCCTTTACCCTTGGTGTCGTTGCCTCAACGATGATAAGCCGTGTTACAAGGAATGGGATGGTGGAAGTTCTCAATAATGAATACATACGAACGGCCAAGGCGAAGGGGCTCGATGAAAGATATATTTTATTTCATCACGCCCTAAGAAATGTCCTCATTCCCGTAGTTACGTTAGTGGGTTTACAAATGGCTGCCTTACTTGGCGGAACGGTGATTATTGAGCAAGTATTTAACTGGCCGGGACTCGGTACGTTAGCCGTTGGTGCCATCATGTCGCGGGATTTTCCAGTCATTCAAGGGACGATTCTATTTATGGGTGTCGTCTATGTGACGATTAATATATTAGTAGATATTTTGTACTCGATCATTGATCCACGGGTAGATTTGAGCTCAAAGGAGGCGGCGTAAATGGCTAAGACAACGGAAGCGATTCAACCTGCTGAGGTTGCCGTCAAACCTCCTGTGGCTCCCATGAAACTGCCAGTTAATTTCACAAGGAGAATACTAGAAAATAGGCGTGCAAAATATTGCTTGCTTTTTCTTTCATTTTTAGCTTTTGTTGGGATTTTCGCTCCCTTTCTAGCACCTTATCATCCTGAGGAGCCCATCTACACTTCCATCTTGCAGGGGCCCAGTAAAGATCATTTACTAGGCACGGACGAAATAGGTAGAGATGTCCTGTCCCGGCTCATTTACGGGGTGCGCGTCACACTAACTGTCTCGACGTTAGCCGTGTTTATTACCTTTAGCTTTGGAACGTTCATAGGCATGATATGTGCCTATGTGGGGGGCGTTGTGGATAATATTTTGATGCGGATCATGGATGTTTTCTTGGCGTTGCCCAGTATTATGCTTGCCCTTGCCATCGTTGCCATTTTAGGGCCGAGCCTTCCCAATGCCATGATAGCCGTCGGATTTGCCTCCATACCAGGCTTTGCGAGAATTATTCGAGGAGCTGCCCTAACCATTAAATCAGCAGGTTATGTGGAAGCAAGTAAGTCCATCGGTAGCTCCAACGGCTATATCTTGAGGAAACACTTTCTGCCGAACATTACAACGGTGTTAATTGTGTACACCATGTTGTTTATTGGAATTGCCATTTTGGAAATTGCCGCTCTTAGCTTTATTGGACTAGGGGCCCAGCCGCCAATACCGGAATGGGGGGCGATGCTCAGTGAGGGGAAGAACTATATTTATGATGCTTGGTGGTTAACGGCTTTCCCTGGACTGGCTATAACAGCCGTTGTTTTCACAGTAAATTTATTAGGAGATTCGTTGCGAGATATTTTCGACACGAAATCATCATGATGAAAATAGAGGGCACTGAAAAAGTGGTGCATTTCCACTTTTTCAGTCCCTTGAAGCAATGAGCGTAGTCGTCGCAATCTTTAAAAAGCTTGATAGGAGTGGGTTTCTCCTATCAGGCGAGCGACGAGCGAAGCCATTGCCATACAAATAAAAGGCTGAAAATAGGATGTGTAGCTCATGGATAATGTTTTAGAAGTAAACGAGTTAACTACACAATTTAATAGTAAAGACGGCCCAGTCACGGTCGTTGACAACGTGAATTTTACTGTCAAAAAAGGGGAAGTCCTTGGTATTGTTGGCGAATCAGGATGCGGAAAAAGCGTCACTTCCTTATCCATTCTGCAGCTTCTCGGAAGTAAAGGGGAAGTGGCAGGGGGTAGTGTCCTTTACCAAGGAACGAATCTATTGGAATTGCAAGAAAAGGACTTGCGAAAAATTCGAGGCAAAGAGATTTCCATGATTTTTCAAGATCCCATGAGTTCCTTAAATCCCGTCGTAACAATTGGAAAACAAATTGGCGAAGTGTTAAAGAAGCATGCTGGCTTAAAGGGGAATCTCTTAAGGGAAAAAGTGGTAGAGTTGTTGGGGGTCGTGGGCATTCCACGGGCGCCGGAAATCTATGATGAATACCCGCACCGTTTGTCCGGTGGTATGAAGCAGCGGGTCATGATTGCCATGGCCATCGCCTGCAATCCTTCCTTATTAATTGCCGATGAACCGACGACGGCCCTTGATGTGACCATACAAGCACAAATACTCGATCTATTACGGTCGTTAAAAGAAGAGTTGGACATGTCCATCATGTTAATTACCCATGACTTGGGTGTGGTAGCGGAACTTTGCGATCGCGTCGTTGTCATGTATGCAGGGCAAGTGGTGGAGCGAACGGATACACGAACGTTGTTGCGGAATCCTTCCCATCCGTATACTGTTGGTCTGATTCAATCGACCCCACACCAATCGAAGGGGGAAAGGCGTCTACGCTCCATCGAAGGGCAGGTTCCCACGCCAGATCAATATGGCGTGGGCTGCCGATTTGCCGACCGGTGCCCGAAAGTGATGGATATTTGCCGAGAGGAAGCCCCAGCGTTACTGGATATTAATGAAAAAACGGCTTGTCGCTGTTGGCTATATGGGAAGAAGGAGGTAGGGGTAAACGATGACAGCTACTCTACTGGAAGTTAAAAATTTAAAGAAACGGTTTGCCGTCAATAAGTCATGGTTTAAACGAGCCAGTTATGTCCATGCCATTAATGGGGTGAATTTAGAACTGATGGAGCGGGAGACCCTTGGGATTGTAGGAGAATCGGGCTGCGGGAAATCCACAACGGGAAGATGCTTGTTGCAACTCATTAAGCCAACGAGCGGCGAAATTATTTTTCAAGGAAAAGATATGGCGAAGTTGACGAAGGGAGAAATGAAGAAGCTTCGGAAAGATATTCAAATGGTTTTCCAAGATCCGATGGATTCCATGAACCCGAGGCTGACCATTGAAGAAATATTGTCAGAACCGTTGATCGCTAACAAAATACCGAAAAATGAGCACAAGCGAATGATTAAGGAAACGATGGAGTTGATTCGTCTTCCAGAAAAGTTTTTGACAAGGTATACCCACGAATTGTCTGGCGGACAGCGACAACGAATTGGGATTGCCAGGGCGATTATCTTAAGGCCGAAGGTGATCGTGTTGGATGAACCTGTTTCGGCGTTAGACGTTTCCGTCCAATCACAAATCATCAATTTGCTGCAAGACTTGCAGGAAGAATTGGGATTGTCGTATGTGTTTATCTCCCATGATTTAGGGGTGGTGGAGCACATCGCTCACCGAGTTGGTGTGATGTATTTAGGAGAAATGGTGGAAATGGGGACGAAGGAAGCATTGTTTGCCAACCCCCTTCACCCGTATACGAAAGCGTTGTTGTCGGCAATTCCTAAGACAGATCCAGATGAAGCGAAAGAACGGGTAATATTAAAGGGAGAATTGCCGTCTCCGTCGAACCCACCGTCAGGCTGTAAGTTCCACACTCGCTGTGAGTTTGCAGAAGACCGATGTAAGCAGGAGGTTCCAGCGATGCGCGAAGTGGAAAACCGAAAAGTTGCCTGCCATTTGTGGGAGTGAAGGAGGGCAAAGGTTCTTGACAGCCAGTATGATAATATACTGTGGTCAGGAACCTTTTTATATTCTCCTTGAAATATTGTGGAACATTTTCTGTGAAACAAGATTTTTCGGGTGGTGACTAGGCACGGCAAAGGCACCACAAACAGGATTCTGGACATGGGGGATCTATTTTAGATACGATAGTAGTGAGAAGAGTGAAAACCTAATAATTTCTTACATAGGAAGGGTGGAGCATATGAAAGTACTTGTAGTTGGGGCCAATGGTCAGATCGGAAAACAGCTTGTTACCTTCTTACAAACAAACGATGGCCTAACAGCAAAGGCTATGATCCGAAAAGTAGAACAGTCCTCTGATTTTGAAGAGATTGGTGCAGAAACAGTAGTAGTAGATCTAGAAGGGGAGATAGAGCATATTGCCAAAGCGGCAAAAGATGTGGATGCCATAGTATTTACGGCAGGATCAGGACCGCACACAGGGAAAGACAAAACCATTATGGTGGACCTGGATGGGGCAGTCAAGACCATCGAAGCGGCAAAAAAAGCTGGGGTCAATCGATTCATTATGATTAGTTCCTATGATACAAGTCGGGAAGCGATACAGAGCGCACCGCCTTCTTTTGCTCCTTATGTAGCTGCTAAGCATTACGCAGATGATTGGCTTCGTCGTACTGATTTAGATTACACAATTATCCATCCAGGTGGACTTACGAATGAGAAGGGCACTGGACAAATCCAGGCCGCAGAAGAAGTGGAGAGAGGGGAGATTCCTCGAGAGGATGTGGCAAGTGTCATCGTTGCTTGCTTGGAAAATGATAAAACGATTGGGAAGGAATTTCAGATAGTTTCAGGAATAACTCCCATAAAAAATGCCATTGCAGCTTTATAATTCTGACGAAATTTCGATTTTTATCTAGTAATGAAGAAACACATTTTAACTTGTGTTAATTTGGTGGTTTCTTTTGTTTGTCAAGCGTCGAAAAATGGGTGAATTATGACTTTTTCTGGTACTTAGGAAATACAAAAGACTACAACATGGTTAATTTATATACTTTTTGTTTATAGATGATTTACACCTAAAGTTGAATGACAAAACTTAAAATGTTCATCTCTAAGAGGATTTGTAATCCTTTAAACAGAATTTAAGCTAATTAGAGGTCATACGCCCTATTTACTTAAATATGTCTTATGTATTCATAATAAATTCCATATCTATTTAAAGTTTATATGTTATTCTAGAAAAAACTGTAAATGGCAATGTAAACTAATTGTAGATATTTGTAACTAGATTCTGTTTCAGTATAGTAAATATTTTTGACCAGTTAGTGCTCATGTAAGATCTGCTAAAAGTAAATAAAGGGGGCTGAACAATGCTTAAATTTTTCAAAAGTATATTGTATGGAGAAAAAGCACCACAAAAAAAGGAATGGACTGTTGAGGATTTAGAGGCTTTAATACTCGAATGGTATGATCAAGCTTTTGTGGACGATGTCTTTAAACCGGTGAAGGACATTGCCGAAAAACATGGGTTAGATGCTGCGAAAGAGTGGTTGTTAGAAGCTTACAGGAACCATGAAATTCCTAGTGTCTACCAAGACGAAGCGTTCATGTTGTTCCTGTATAGCAAACATAAAGTATGTATCCATGAACAACTAGAAGCAATCGGAATCGAGAATGACGACTTCAGTGGCTATGAATGGGATGATGTTTATTTGCGAAGTTTTCATGAGGTCGAGGCAAAACGAGCATACGTTGCAGTATTTGATGTGTTGAATGCTGGGTTAGGGAATATATGAGAAATGGAACCTTACAATTTAGTAAGGTTCCTTTTTAATATCATTCTTTTGGAAATTCTATTTATATAGTAAATATTAATATGTCTGTTTAAACAACAAATCTAAACCATACCAACTAGACACCAATTATTTATTAACTTATAAGATTTCAAAGAAAAGACAAATAATTCTAAAAATATATTGACAAAAAATGGACGTAGGTCTATAGTTTAAGTAGTAAAACTTCGTATAAATATCAAATTAATGAAATATTACTACATGGAGCGAATACTTATGAATATAAATACGAATGGACTAAAGAGAATACACCAAGGAATACATAGTTTAAATCCTTCAGAGAAAAAAGTTGCTAGATTTATTATTGAAAAACCCCAAGACATTTTAAATATGTCTATTGCAAAACTTGGGGAACAATGCGGTGTAAGTGAAGCGACAATTATTAGAATGTGTAGGTCACTTCATTTTAAGGATTCAAAGAATTAAAGTTAAATCTCTCAGCTGCCCTTAGTATTCAAGACCAGCAAACAAATTACGATGATATTTCCGATCTATCAGATCCGTCCAATGTTAAAGACATTGCCCAATTCGTTTCTCTTAATAACCTTAAATCCATTCAAGATACGTTATCTATTCTTGATTATGATGCTTTAGCAGAAGCTATACAATATCTCGATAATGCTAGAAAAATAGATGTTTACGGGGTAGGGGCTTCCGGAATCATTGCTTTAGATGTGGAGCAAAAATTCAAGAGAATCAACCGATGGTGTGAAGCTTATGCTGATAACCACGGACAACTGACTTCTGCATCTCATCTAACGGACGTGGATGTAGTTTTGGCAATTTCATATTCAGGAGAAACACAAGAGGTTGTTGATTCCATTATTGTTGCAAAGCAAAATGGGGCAAAAATAATATCATTAACAAAATATGGTAAGTCTCGTATAACCGAATTAGCTAATGTTCGTCTATTTGCTTCATCTATAGAAAAAAAGTATTCGTAGTGGTGCAATGGCTTCAAGAATTGCACAACTAAACATCATAGACATTGTTTTTACAGGTATTGCATCGATGCATTATGAAGAATCGGTACAACATCTAGAGCGAACAAGAAAAGTTATTTTGAATAGAAAGGGAGGAAAATTGTGAAACAATCCCTTGAACAGCAAATTCACGAATATTTGACAGGAAAAATGAATGAAAAATTGTTTCCAGGATACAGTTGCATGGCAACTAAAGATGAAAACCTTGTTTTAAAACAATTCGGTGGATATGCTGTCATGGATAAAGCTCAACATGTGTCTTCTGACACGGTTTATGATTTAGCTTCCGTAAGCAAAATAGTAACAACAACGATGATCTTAAGATTAATAACCTTAAATAAACTATCCTTGGAAACGTCAATAAATGAATGCTTGCCTGAAATTCAAAAAAGAAAACGTTTACTTGATACGATTGGAAATATAACTATTTATCAATTGCTTACCCACTCATCGAAAATATTGGCTTGGTATCCTTTTTACACCCATAAAGGTATGAGTTTTTATGAAATACTAGACTACCTTCTTTCAAGTTTAACCCTTCCTGAGTCAGAGTTAACAGATGGAGTGAAGTACAGTGACCTAAATTTCATGCTACTTGGAGAAATCATTAAAGAAGTTACAAAAACATCCCTTTCAGATGCATTAAAACTTTTAATTACAGAACCGTTATCCTTGCGGTCAATGCAGTACGGGCCCATACATACAAACGTTGCCGCAACTGAATTCGGTAATCAGATTGAACAGAGGATGGTTCAGGAGAGAGGATTGCAATTCCACAGTTGGAGGCCGGATTATAAACCAATCTATGGTGAAGTGAATGATGGAAACACCCATTACTTTTGGGAAGGGCAGGCCGGTCATGCAGGTATTTTTTCAAATATTCAGGACATTCATCGAATTGGCAGATTGTATATTGAAGGAGGTGGTTTGATCGGAGCAACTTTCATCAGTAAAGAGCTCATAAAGAAAAGTTTAGAAAAACAAGTAGGTAGCAGGGGGCTTGGATGGTCATATTCACCAATGTTTCCTAAAGGTTGTGGACATACAGGATTCACTGGCCCAACGCTATGGGTCGTTCCACAAGAAAAACTCGTCGTTTCATTTTTGACAAATCGTCTTCATGTAGAATCAAAACCAAAGAACATCAATGATGTAAGACAAACGTTGCACGAAAAAATCCTAGATTTTATATCTTAACAGGGGGTAAAAGGATGTCTAAAAGAGCTTTGCTTATATTATTCAGTCTAATAATTTCTGTTGCACTTATTTTCGCTGCTTGTTCTAGTGACGATGCATCATCACCAAATGAAGCAGATACAAACGGACAAGATGACACGATAGATACTACGGAGGAGCCTGGTGATGGAGAAACTACCGTTGAAAATTTAGCCGGTGATCAAATATTACTAATTGCTGCTGATCAAGATCCATCAGGACTTGATCCTCATAAAGTAACTGCCCATTCGTCGATCCGAATAACAGGCAAAATATATGAAGGATTATTGCAGTTTGATGAAAACATGGAATTAGCATCACAGCTTGCAGAAACATGGGAGCAAGTTGATGATGTAACTTACGTATTTAAGTTAAAAGAGGGAGTAAAGTTTCATAATGGAAGAGAAATGACAGCAGAAGATGTAAAGTATTCCTTTGACAGAATTATGGACCCGGAAACAGCTGCTATAGGTGCCTCTTACTTTACTTCTGTTGAAAGCATCGAAATTATCAATGATTATGAAGTACAGTTTAATATGAAGAATCCAGACGCACCATTTCTATCGTATATTGCTCATAGTAGTGCAGTGATTGTTCCTCAGGAGGTTGTGGAAGAACATGGTGATCTAAACCAAGTAGCAGTTGGTACGGGTCCATTTGTTCTTGAGGAAATCGTTCCAGATACGCATGTAAAATTATCAGCTCACAATGAGTATCATGTTGAAGGTCAGCCCAAATTAGCGGGACTTCAATATTTAACCATGATCGATGAGTCATCAAGAATTGCTGCCATTCGGACAGGTCAAATTCACTTAACTACAATTTCACCAGAGTCTGTTCAATTACTTGAAAATAACGATACTGTAAACATTATTAGCTATGCAACACTTGATTATAACTACCTTGGCATGAATGTTAGAAACGAACACCTAAGTGATGAAAGGGTACGTCAAGCAATTAGTTTAGCTGTTGATAGACAAGAATTAATTGATACGGTAATGGGGGGAGAAGCTTCCTTAACAGGCCCTGTTCCTCCGTCGATGGGAAATTGGGCTATTGATGTAGCACAGCATGAGATGTATGAGTATAACATTGAAAAAGCAATATCACTCTTAGAAGAAGCAGGATATGGAGATGGTCTAGAATTAGAGATTGGTGTACCAGGTACTTATCGTGACCGTGTCGCAGATGGACAAATAATACAGCAACAATTAGCTAAAATTGGTATTGATGCCACAATCGTACAATTGGAGTGGGGCGACTACATTGATGCATGGAATGAAGGAAGATACGATCTATTAACAGGTAGAAATGGTTCAGGTACTGATCCTGATAGGTCATTAAATTTCTTTTTCCATACGAATGGATCTGCAAATGTTTGGGGCTTCTCTAATGAAGAATTCGACAGTCTTGCAGAAGCAGGTAGAGTAGAAGTTGACCCTGACCAAAGAAGAGAAATATATAACGATGCTCAGAATCTGTTATTAAATTTAGCACCTAATCTATTCTTATATAACCCTAACAACTATATTGTTGTAGCTAATAATGTGGAGGGATATGAACCATATCCACATGCATCAGAACGATTCCATAACACTTATTTAACAGAATAATATTTAGTGAGGCTGCTTCGCAGCCTCCTATCCGTTACTAAAGGGTGAACGCTATGTATACGTATATACTCCGAAGATTATTGTTATTTATTCCAGTTATATTTGGTGTCTCCATTCTTGTGTTTATTGTAATGAACATTATTCCAGGGGATATAGCCAGGATTATCCTCGGAACGGAAGCGACACCGGAGCTAGTGGAGCAATTAAGGAAAGATTTTGGCTTGGACCTTCCATTACACGTCCAATATTGGAATTGGTTATCTGGCGTGTTTGTTGGGGATTTTGGCAACTCCTTACGCACAGGAGCACCTATTTTACCTGATATACTCAAACGATTTACGTTAACCATTCAGCTTACATTTATGGCTGCCATTGTATCTTGGTTGATTGCTATCCCTATGGGTATCCTAGCAGCTATTAAGCGAAATACAAAAGGAGACCTTGGCATTCGATTCTTGTCACTTATAGGTGTTTCTATCCCCAATTTTGCCTTAGCTACTCTTTTGATATTGGTATTATCACTATATTTTAACTACTATCCTCCAGTTGGATATGTTGGATTATTAGAGGACCCTAGAAAAAATCTAGAGATTCTACTCATCCCATCAATTGTACTAGGAACATCCATGGCAGGTGCGTTGATGAGAATGACCCGCTCCTCTGTGTTGGAAGTATTAGGGCAAGATTTTATTAGAACTGCTCAAGCAAAGGGAATCCCAAGAAAAATAGTCCTTTTCAAACACGCACTAAGAAATGCGTTAATTCCTGTATTAACAATTATCGGTATGCAAATTGGTTTTTTACTCGGTGGAACAATTATTGTGGAGCAAATATTTTCATTACCAGGTCTAGGGCAAATGGTGCTGACTGGCATTAATCAGCGAGACTTCCCAGTCGTTCAAGGCTGTATTTTATTTATAGCTACAATTTTTGTAACTGTTAATCTTTTTGTAGATATTCTTTACTCTTATTTGGATCCAAGAATATCATTAGATTAAGTTAATGGTAAGGCGAAATATCGATTCTATTATTTTGGGATTAAATATGAAACAGTATTCTTTACAACCAAACTAGTGATTCAATATTCTAATGGTCAAAGAAAACCTCGTTTAAAACTGTAACCAGGATGAGTGATAACAATGAAAGAAATTAGAGATAGACTTCGAAAAGATAAGGTTGGATTGATTGGTTTTTTTGGGGTACTAATGGTCATCATTATTGCCCTCTTGGCTCCAATTATTGCACCTTATAATCCTACAGAAATGTTTAATCAGAACCGTTTGGAAGGACCGAATGGTCAGTTTTGGCTTGGAACAGACGAATTTGGAAGGGATATATTCAGCCGTGTAATATACGGTGCACAAGTATCAATTATGGTTGGTTTAATTGCCGTAGGAATTGGAGCTGGATTTGGATTTGTATTTGGGTTATTGGCTGGCTTTTTTAAAGGTTGGGTAGATAATATAATCATGCGTATAATGGATGTTTTGTTTGCATTTCCAGACTTACTTCTTGCATTAGCAATTGTTGCAGTATTAGGTCCAAACTTAACAAATACAATGATTGCAATCGGAATTGTTACTATTCCAGTTTTCACAAGGATTGTAAGGGCGTCAGTCATTACCGTAAAGGAAATGGATTTTGTAATCAGTGCGGAATCTATTGGGATTAAAACACCAAGGATTATTTTAAGGCATATTACACCTTACATTCTTGCACCATTTCTAGTACAAATCACATTATCGTTATCAGTAGCCATTTTAGCAGAGGCAGCATTAAGCTTCTTAGGTTTAGGTATTCAACCGCCAAATCCGTCATGGGGTTCGATGTTAAGTGATGCAAGAAGTTACATGGAAATTGCCCCGTGGATTGCTATATTTCCAGCACTATTTATTATTATAACTATTTTCTGTTTTAATTTACTTGGAGATAGCTTACGAGATTTGCTTGATCCGAAGTTAAAGTCATAATGTTGGGGAGAATCGTCATGACACCAAAAGAAGAGGATACTTTAGTTACTGAAACAATTAATAGAAAAACTATTAATATACATGAAATGAAAACAGACGAGATTGTAACACTAATTAATAACGAAGATAAAAAAGTTGCCTATGCGGTTGAGAAGGAATTACCACAAATAATTAAAGCAATTGAATGTGTGGTTACTTCTTTAGAAAGCGGAGGCAGATTATTCTACATCGGAGCAGGGACTAGTGGAAGAATTGGTGTGTTAGATGCATCAGAATGCCCTCCAACATACAATACTCCAGAAGGTTTAGTAGTTGGGATTATCGCGGGGGGCGATGTGGCATTGCGAAAAGCTATAGAAGGAGCAGAAGATAATATTAGCCAAGGAAAAGATGATTTATTAAAGCATAACTTTAATGACAAAGATGTTCTCATTGGAATAGCAGCAAGCGGCACGACCCCTTATGTTACAGGAGCTCTTCAATATGCCAATGATATAGGTGCACAAACAATAGGGGTTTCTTGTAACCCAAACACTACTATTTCTAGCCATTCTCAAATTCCAATCGAAGTTGTTGTTGGACCAGAGGTGATTATGGGTTCGACGAGAATGAAATCTGCAACAGCACAGAAAATGGTTCTTAATATGATTACTACTACTTCTATGATACTTCTTGGAAAGGTTTATCAAAATTTAATGGTTGATTTACAAGCTTCTAACGTGAAACTAAGGAAAAGGGCTATTAATATAGTGAAAATGGTCACTTCATGTGAAGATCAAGAGGCAAAAGACATCTTAGAAAAAACAAATTGGAAGGTAAAAGATGCCATTGTTATTAGAGAGACTGGGGTATCTATTGATATTGCGCAAAAGCTGTTAAAAGATAGTAATGGAAGAATCAGCGAGGCGATAAACCTTGCAAAATATGTACAATAGAAAGATTTTTATAATAAACGGAGGTTAGTTCATTGGTAATTCGTACGATTGTCCAGAAGGATGCGGAGCTATTTTTGAAACTCTCTAAGAAACTAGACTCAGAGACGAACTTTTTATTATTTGAGGCTGACGAGAGGACGACAACAGTGGAAGAGCAAGCAGCTAGTATTCAAAAAACATTGGCACAGTCGAACTCTACGATATTGGTCGTGGAAGACAATGATGAATTAGTAGGTTATATTTGGGCAAGAGGAGGCCACGCCAAGCGTACTCGTCATATGGTCCATATTGTAATTGGTATTTTACAATCTCATACGGGTAAAGGGCTCGGGACAAAATTATTTCAAGAATTAGAAAAATGGGCCAAAGTTCAAAACATTCATAGATTAGAATTAACGTTAATGGCGACAAATAAAGTCGCCTTTAAGTTGTACGAAAAAATGGGATTTGGCTTAGAAGGAACTAAACGGGATGTTTATGTTATTGACAATGAATTTGTAGATGAATATATGATGGCAAAATTTATTTGATTAAAGATTGCAGATGTTACCTACGTTGAAGAAGGTGAAAAAGATGTCAGATACATTATTAGAAGTGAAAGATTTAAAGACATATTTCTTTGTGGACTCTAAAACTATAAAGTCAGTTGACGGCGTGAGTTTTTCTATTAAAAAAGGAGAAACTGTTGCTCTAGTCGGGGAGTCGGGCTCTGGAAAAAGCATTACATCCTTGTCTATTTTAGGTCTTATACCCAAACCAAATGGAAAGATTATTGAAGGGTCTATAAAGTATTTCGGTAAAGAGCTAATCAATTTATCAGAAAAAGAATTAAATAAGATCCGTGGCAATGAAATTGCCATGATTTTTCAGGAACCAATGACTTCTTTGAATCCAGTCTTTACAATTGGAGATCAAATATCCGAAGCTCTCATTTACCATAAATCGATGAAGAGAAAACAAGCAATGGAGAAAACTGTCGATTTATTAAAATTGGTAGGTTTTCCTAGGGCAGAAGAAATGATTCATGATTATCCTCATCAACTTTCTGGGGGAATGCGTCAGCGGGTGATGATCGCAATTGCGATGGCTTGTAATCCAGAGCTTCTAATTGCCGATGAACCAACAACGGCATTAGATGTAACGATTCAAGCACAGATACTTGATTTAATGAAGAATTTAAAAGATGAATTTGATTCTTCTATACTTTTAATTACACATGATCTTGGTGTTGTAGCACAAATGGCCGACCGTGTGATGGTAATGTATGGAGGGCAAATAGTAGAAGAATCCTCGGTTTTTCGAATATTTGAAGATACGAAACATCCATATACAATGGGATTATTAGGAAGTATTCCTGTACTAGAAGAAGAAAAGGACAGGTTGGACCAAATACCAGGTACTGTACCTCCTGCCCATCAATACCCAGAGGGATGTCGGTTTGCCCCGCGATGTTCTAAAGTGATGTCTCATTGCAGAGAAATTGCACCTGAGTTGATGGAGGTCGAAAAGAATCATAAGGTGCGTTGTCACCTTTATTCTGAAGATGTGGAATACAAGGAAAGGGGGTAAGGAAGTATGGAGATATATACAAAGGAAGAAAAACAGGAAAAAAACTTGACTACGTTAAATTCTAGTGAATTTATTATCGAAGCCACAGGGGTAAAAAAGTATTTTCCTATTAAAGGGGGAGTGCTTCGAAGGACTGTTGGACATGTCAAAGCAGTTGATGGTATTTCTTTAACAGTCAGAAGGGGGGAAACGCTTGGGATTGTAGGAGAATCTGGTTCAGGAAAATCTACCTTAGGAAGGACTCTTTTACGGTTGCTAACGCCTGACAACGGGCAAATCCTTTTTAATGGCATTGATATTAGTAATTTAAGTAAAGGAGAAATGAGAAAGTATCGAAGAGATATGCAAATGGTTTTCCAGGACCCATACTCGTCCTTAAATCAGCGGATGAGAATTGGAGCCCTTATTGATGAACCTATGTATGTCCATGGTTTGTATACAAAAAAAAGAAAGACAGGAACACGTAAAGTTCTTACTTGAAAAGGTTGGTTTGCCACAGGATGCCAGTAGGAAATTCCCTCACGAATTCTCAGGAGGACAAAGGCAGAGAATCGGAATTGCTAGAGCATTGGCAATCAACCCACAATTCATCATTGCTGATGAACCGGTATCAGCATTGGACGTTTCTGTTCAATCTCAAGTACTGAATTTAATGACTGATTTACAAGAAGAGTTTGAACTAACATATTTATTTATTGCTCATGATCTTAGTGTAGTTAAACATATTAGTGACAGAATAGGGGTAATGTATCTTGGAAAAATGATGGAGTTGTCACCTAAAAAAGAGTTATATGATGATCCTTTACATCCATATACAAAGGCATTATTATCTTCAATACCAACACCTAACCCTAGAATCCAAAAAGAACAGATTATTTTAAAAGGGGATATTCCTAATCCTTCAAACCCCCCTTCTGGTTGTGTATTTCGTACCCGTTGTCCAGATGTCCATGAACGTTGTAGTGTAGAAATACCTTCCTTTATTGAAAAGGAAAAAAATCGATTTGTTGCTTGTCACTTATACGATTAACAAAGGGGGAATGAAGTGTGGGGAAATATGGCATAGGAATTATGTCAGGTACGTCTTTAGATGGATTGGATGCAGTCCTCGTTGACATTTATGGTAGTGGATATGATGTAGAGGTGAGCGTCATTACGTCTTTGTTTGTGGAATATACTCCAGACATTCGTGGAGAATTATTAGCTCTCTGTGAACCTGCTACGTCTTCAGTAGATAAAATTTGTCAAATGAATGTTCGTTTAGGAGAATTCATTGGAAACACCGTTCTGGAGTTACTTGAGAAGGCAACTGTTTCGAAAGAGGATGTAACATTTATCAGTTCCCATGGACAAACGATTTTTCACATTCCACCTAATTCGAACGAGAGTGAATGCAAGGTACCATCAACAATGCAAATCGGTGATATTTCGGTTATATCTGAAATTACGGGCTTGCCTGTTGTTGGTGACTTTCGGACAGCAGATATGGCAGCCGGCGGCATGGTGCACCTCTTGTCTCTTTTTTTGATTATGTCTACTATCGAAATAGTAAAAAAGCGAGAGCTGTTCAAAATATAGGTGGCATCGGAAATGTTACGTACTTACCAGTAAATGCAAAGTTAAAAGAGATTACTTCTTTTGACACGGGTCCTGGAAATGTGGTCATGGATACAATTATTCAAAGACTGACGGAGGGAAAGCTTGCGTACGATAAAAATGGTGAGATGGCAGCTAAGGGAAAGGTTCACCAACCGCTCGTTGAAAAGTGGATGAATCACCCTTATTTTAACCAGAAACCTCCTAAGTCCACAGGGAGAGAGTTATTTAATCAGTCGTTTATTGATCAGATGTGGGAGATGGCGATAGCACACAAGGTCACAGGGGACGATCTTGTTGCCACTGTTACAGCTTGGACTGCTTATACAATTTCTCATGCATATAACACTTTCTTTATTCAGGAAGGAAAACAGATTGATGAAGTCATTATTTGTGGTGGTGGCAGTTATAACCCAACCTTGCTTGAGCATTTGAATAACTATTTACCAGACCAGGAAATCTTGGTAAGTGATGAATTGGGGATTCCAAGTGATCAAAAAGAGGCAATTGCTTTTGCTATCTTCGGCTATAATTGTTTAATAGGGCAGTATAACACTATTTCTAGTGCAACAGGTGCAAAGCACCCAGTCATTATGGGGAAAATATCATGCACCCAACCAGACGCCTACAAAAAACTCCTAAGTTTTGAGTAATTAGAAAAAATTTCCGATATATAAAAAAACGTATTTTAGAAAAGGTTGACTACCACCTAGTATAGGTTAACCATCTTTTAAGTAATCAAGTTAACATAGGAAAGAAATCTGGAGTTGCAGCATTTCAATGTAATTCTGTATAGGGTTAGGGAATATATAAGAGCAGGCTGATGGTTACCGTGTTTCCAAATTAAAATTAATTGAAATGAAATGATTTTTTCCCCATACAGTGGTAAAACAAATAGTAGGGGTTAGCTCTAAATTAAGATAAGAGGCTACCCCTTTTTTGAAATTTGCAAACTACCTTATAAGCTTTAAGAAATTTTTCCCCAAAATACATTCTTTTTCCTCATCGGATATGGCTAATTCCTCAACCCAGCGTTTTTTTACGGAATAGTCGTACTCATTATAGGTTGTCATATCATATGGCCCATCGCATCCATAAAGGCATTTTTCGTAACCAAGGGCATTAACCGTCTCCGCCACGAGCGAAGGGGTGAGATAATCACTTGAAGTGTCCACATAGACATTTTCTTTGTTCTTGGAATAATTCCACAGACTCCGCCAAAAGGGGAGGCCAGCATGGGCGTAAATGACCTTCAGCTTTGGATAAGTCTCTGGCAAAAATCGATAGGAATTCTTTTCAGAAGTTAAATGAATAATCATCGGTTTTCCTTTTTCCTCACAATAGGCTGCAACTCGCTCTAGCTCTTTTATGGAGTAGCCGTGCATGAAAGGGTGTGCCTTTACGCCAATAAATCCAGGGTTATTTATGTAGGATTCTATTTCATCCATGAAATTAGGGAGTAGTGGGTTGACGGCAACCCAACCAAGAAAGCGGTCTGGATAACGTTGAATGGCATCTGCAACCATTTGATTATCAGGCTTCATTAAAATTTTATATGCTTTACCTGATACATGAAAATAGCCATCTTTTACTAAGTTGTCATAAATTTGGAAGCCGATCGCTGGAGTATTTTTAATTAGGAACCGAAATAGGTGATGAATACTCGCTTGTACCTTACTATCTACATGGTACATAGGCTCATTCATTGGAGGAATAAGAGCGGTTTTTGCTATCTTGTTCTTGTCCATACTCTCGATCATTTTTTCTAATGTAAGCATCTTTTCGTCGATGTGGAAATGACAATCAATAATCAATGGTTTCCCCTCCAATAGTAGTGTTTTCTACTATTCTCTCACACCAATAAGAGTTGTGTCACCGTTCTATTAAAGAAATGGAGAAGCAAAGGGACGGTTCCCATGCTTCCAAATCCGCAATCGTTTCCGAACATAGCCATTGACCCCCACTAAATTGTCAGGTGGGGGTCTTTCTTTTTTCAAAATATTCATATTGACACTAGAAATCTCTTAAAGCTAAGATGAAGTTATCATTGATTACATAAATTTGGAAAGAAGGTCAAGCCATGAATTTAAGATTAGTAGATATTGATGAGACAAACTGGTTAGAATGTATTCGAACAAGAGTTACGGACGAGCAACTAGAGTATATTGCTAGTAATGCTGTTTCCTTAGCGCAATCTAAATTTCAACCTAGATGGATTACGAAAGGGATTTATGATGGGGATAAGATGGTTGGCTTTACCATGTATGCTCACCATAAGGACGAAGATGAGGGGTATTTATGCCGGTTCATGATCGAACATAAATTACAAGGGAAAGGCTATGGAAAAGCCGCCATGAACCTGGTCCTTGATGTTTTCCAAAAGGAGTTTAAGGCAGCGAAAGGGAAATTGAGTGTTGTTCCAGAAAATGAAGTAGCCATAAAACTGTATGAATCTGTTGGATTTAAGCGCACAGGGATCATGGAAGAAGATGAGGAAGTCATGGTAGTTGCTTTCACGTCATGACGGTTAAAAATAAATAGTTTAATCCGCTAATATTGTCGGCCATTTCAGCATTTTCATGTTTTGAGGTGATTTTAGTGAATCGAAGAGTAGGTGTGTTCTTATTTACTCTGTTTGGGTTTTTACTCTGGTTGTATATGGCTACGGATCTTTCGACGATAGATAAGTGGTGGAGTGTCGTATCTACAAAAGAAATCACGACAACAAATACAGATCGTACGGTAATAACACCACCAACCTCCTTTGAGTATTCTTTAGTAAAACTGTTCAGTGGCATGGTGGTATTTCTTTTGTTAGGGAGTTTGCTTTCTTTCTTAGTTAGGGAAAAAGTGCAGAGAAATTAATTGCGATTACGACTAAAAATAATTTTTAGTGCCTGCCCCTTGGTGCGCTAAAGCTTTAACGTCCCGGGGGACGGGTACTTTTATGTATATCTCTCTTTGTTTTGCAAAAAATAACAGGTAATTGCAAAAGGAGAGTTGGCAAAATGGACAATATAGCTGATAAAGTACATATTGGTGAATTAATCGCTATTTCTAAAGTTTTTCAATTAAATACATTCGAGATGGTAACGAAACTTGAAAATGGTTCTATGGAGGTTTTCGATAGGAAAGAGGACTTTTATGAAAAATACGGGGAGAAAGAAACATATGACGAATTGTTAGATTGGTGTGAACTCAATAATGGGAAAATCTTTACTATACTTCAGTAGGAGGGTAGAGATAAGATATGAGTCATTTTGATTATACGGTTTTACTCCATTGGTACGAAACAGAAAATCGCTAATCACTTCACACTAGAAATACCAGCATTTCCACTACATATTTTACAGTATAATTCGCAACAAAATTTCATAATCTCATACCTCTTAAACCTATTGCTTTTCTCATCTCAATTACGATTTCTTCAGCCTTTTGCTTGTGAAGAGCACCTCTAAAGTAAACCTGTTAACTCTTTTTGAATGGCTATTTGTTTTTTTTACAACAAGGACTGCCACACCTTGTACTTTAAAGTATTGATAGATTGGAAGTCTATCAGAGAAAAAAATGGTATTATTTAGTACTAAGAGTCTAGACAAAGGCTTCATGGTAGTGGCTTCGAAACTGACCGAAAAGTTTCAAAGAGATACCTTTTGAATAAATACTTTTATTTTTTGCAACTTTTTTTTATGCAATTACGTCTATACGGCAACGTTCATTTAAGGGGGGAGAGGTTTGCATGATCGGGAGTTTAAAGAAGAACAAATAAAAAATTGGTATTTCGAATACAGCAATCTTATTTTTCGTTATATTCTTGTCATGATTGGGGAAAGGCAACAGGCCCGCGATTTAATGCAAGAGACTCTTATAAAAGCATATAAAAATATGGATCATTTTCAAGGGGAATCAAGTCCTAAAACATGGCTTTATCGATTGCCCGGAATGTGACGATTGATTATTTACGTAAAAAGAAGCCGGTCTCCTATTATCTTGATACATACTCAACAGTTGCATCTTCTGAACCGTCTCCAGAGGAAGTGGTGGAAATGGGAGAAGAAATGAAGGAAGTTTACGAAGCCTTATGGAACCTCAAGAAAAAGTACCGAGAAGTAATTATTCTTCGTAAAGTGAAGGATTTTTCCATAAAAGAAACGGCAGAGGTGTTAGGGTGGAAGGAAACTCGGGTGAAAACGGTTCTTCTGCGCGGGTTGGAAAGGCTTCGAACGCAGCTGGTAAAGGAGGGGGGATTGAGGTGAAAAAGTCGAATGACCACGGACCCATTGATCGTAAATTACATAAATTGAATGAACTGAATATGACGGAAGAAGAAAAGACAGAGTCCTTTTACCATGTGATGTCGGAGATAAAACAAGAGGATAAACGGACATCTTTACGGTTCACGTTTACTCGAGTGTCTGCTACATTATTAACTGCCTCCTTATTTGTTGTAACGGTTTGGTTTATAAGTGATGTTATTGGGTCAAATTTTCAATCAGGGGAGGAGCAAACACCGCCTGTTGATGAAATAGATCCGATTGATTCGGTTCCAGAGGAGAGGGAGGAAGCGATTTTTGAACTGGAGGAAAAACCGCCATTGGAAGCGTTCATCGATGGAAAACTCCATTATTCAGATAAAGTTTACCTAGCTCAATATGATCAAGTTGCAGAAAAGTGGGTAATCGAAGCGGAGGACGTAACGATTTTTTACGAGGAAAATAACGTGATTTTCCAAAGGGAGGATAAGGAATTTACTGTAACAATAGGGGAGGTTGCCCATGCTCACATCGAGGTTGCCCGCCTTTCGCCTCATGGTATTATGGCGCTGCAAATTAGTGATAGCCAAAATGGTCCAAAATATATTTACCTGGTCGATATGGAAGAAGAGAAAAAGATTGCTAGTATCACTAATGAAGTAATGGTGGATTACGATTTAATATTTAGTATTTCCGGATTTTCATGGTCACCGAATGAACAATTCATTGCCATGGGTGTTGGAGGTCCTGTCGATCAACGGTTAGGTATTTACCATATGGAAACAGGGGAATTGGAAATACTTCATCCCCATATTTTTTCCAATATCCTAGAAGTTAGATGGACGTTGGATGGGGATGCTATTGATGTTGTAGATGGACCGTCTGAGGAATTCCACCTATACCGATTCAGTCTTGAGGAACGGAAGATGTATGAACTTTATGAGGTTTCGAGAGATGAGTTTATGGGGGTCAATGATGTGGTAATCATCAACGAAACATTTATGACCGCTATGGAAAAGGCACTCCGTGAGCGACTAGCTAACGAAGAAGCCATTGAGGAGTTTCGGATGGATCTTGTGGAGCGCGTCCATGGTAATACTTTCCTTTTGTATTATTCCGTAAAGCCACTGGATCCTGATACTTTTGTTTTGGCAGGTAGTGGGAGAGAAGGAGAAGATGGCTGGATTGTGGAGCGGGTATATTATGTGACGGTTGAGGAAGATGGGTCAATGTCGTTTTCTACAAGTCCATAAGTTGAGGCAGCGGGGGCGACCGCTGCCTTTTCGGTGTTGGCCACGGTACATCGTAAATTTAGTGTCCATATAGGTTCCTTTTTGGTATGTTAGGCAATAGGAATCTATTTCAGTAACCAAAACTCGAACGACTATAAACTTAAAAATTTCCTCTTTATATTATGGATAGTCAATGCAACTCTCTAAATTATCAGGACGACAACGCCATAGGCGCTGGAATGATTTGATTATCCCTTTTCTAACCCCATATTTTTTAAGGGAAAGAATCGCATATTGGGAACAGGTAGGATGAAACCTGCATTTTATGTGTTTTGGCTTAAGTGGAGAGAGCTTTCTTTGATAAAATTGAATAATCGTAATTAGGCATAATAGGATTAATTTTCTAAACTTCATGGACAACCTTTTCCTTATCCACTGCTTTCGACCCACAAATTTGGGCAGCTATTTAAATCCTTCACTGCTGTTTTTTGTTTTTCGGGAATGAATAATGCAGGTAAACATCCAGTGCAACACATCATATTTTTACCAGTGTTACTCATATCATTTCCTAAATTTTGGAGTTTTTCTCCAAAATTTTCTATCTTTTCCTCCTTCCCGTAATACCATACATTACCGCATGCTTTACATGTACATTTTGTTTCTGTAATCTTTTTGGACAAAGAAGCCACCCCCTATTGCTAGCATTACCTTTATCATAACCGATTACGTTGAAAATATTGATCTAATTATCTGACTGGAGTTCGTAAAATATACTCATGGCTTTACAGCCACCACGATGGATAGAAACTATAACATGTGTAGTTGATTTACGCTACAGGCACTCCCTTGCCGCGGGCAACGCCTTAGCCTCCTCGGGAAAAGCACCCTGCGGGGTCTTCGGCTGTTGCTTTTCCCGCAGGCGTGTCGTACCTTTCGCTTCAATCAACTTGGCTGAAGCATAGTTACTGTATAAAAGTTCTTAACCAACTACGCGGCTTATAGTCAGGCATGCATGTTTTTGTTTTCACAACTAATACTATATGTGTAAAAATAGGGAGTTCTTATACAGAAGGAATAAACCAATTGACCATTGTTGAAATTATAATCAACACAAAAGTATATTAATGTTTCCTAATATGGATACTTCCTTGTTAGGTGGAAAGGAGTAATATATATGACAGATCAAGAAACCAATCACGAAACAAAAATATATGAAAAAAAGTGGTTTGCTTGGATGCTTCTAATCGTTGGTGGAGCATTACTTGGATTAATTGCAGGAATAGGCTGGTTGATGATTCCTGTGTTCTTTTACTTAATATGGCGATATAAACATCACGGAAAAGTGTTTCGAATTGTTGTTACAATATTTTTTTACGATCGTGTTTTTTGTATCCATCGGTGGAGGAGATGCTGACTTAGCTACTGATGAAACGGAGACTGATGAAGAAATAACGGAAGAGAAAGAAATTGAAGAAGATGACGAAGAAGATACCGATCAATTTGAAGTGGAATTTTCGGAATTAATCACGGTGACCGATGAATTAGTGACCATTGAAGGAAGCACGAACTTAGAAGATGGCACCATTCTCCAATACGAAATCGAAAATATATTGAATTTCGAGCAATGGGTAGATGGAGAAATTGAAGTGAATGATGGGAGCTTTCATGAAGAAGTAGATATTAGCGATTTCGGTGAGGGCGATGTCTTAGTTTGGCTACAGTTAAACGGTTTTTCACAATCAGAAGAATTACAAGAGATTTATGGTCCGATGGGTGAAAATTTAGTTGGAGATCGAATAGAAAGCTCCGAGCACCTCGGAAATTACATTACCGTTGATGAGATTCACGAACGGGATTATGTTGCAGAACCTGTAGTTTATACAGGGTCTGGCGATGATTTCATCGATATTGATGTACCCTTCGACGGAGCATTTTTGTTAGAGATAACCGGAAATAGCGACGGACGTCATTTTGCTGTGGAGGGCTTTGATGCGGCCGATAATCGAACCCATTTGTTTGTGAATACAACGGATCCATATAGTGGCGTACTGCTTGATCCTCAAGGTACGACGAGTTCCTTTGAAATTAGCGGATCGGGATCATGGGAAATTACTATTCGTTCCCTTAATTCAGCAAGAACTGTTACAGACAGTATTACCGGTACTGGTGATGAAGTGTTGTTGGTAACAGGTGAAACAAGGAGAGCTAAAATAGAAGGAAATCCAAATGCCCGTCATTTTGCTGTACAAGCCTATCATCCTAACGGTGGTGACCTACTCGTGAATACTACCGATGTATATGAAGGAACCGTTAGAATGAGCCCTGACACCTTTTTAATAGAAATCACCGCCGTAGGTTCCTGGTCCATTGAAATTGAAGATTAGAGCATTTCTGTAATAAAAAATTGACCTAAGCTCCCATCGGTGGTGGGAGCTTATGCTATTTTCCATACTATTTGCTAAATAAGGGAAATTTCGAGACTGTCGATTAACTCATATAAATTTCTTTTTTCACAAACCTTTATCTATTTTTTACATGTACACATCACTTTCCTCCATTTATACAGTAAAATTAAGACATAACTTATGTATGGAGTGATCGTG
>JAJOJL010000016.1 GCA_021208645.1 Bacillus sp. (in: firmicutes)
TGCCAACCCTCTTGTAAAAATGACTGAAAACTATGTATGATAGACCATGTATTGTCCATTTTTATATTCATTCTCCTTCTTTAACTATAGTGTAGCAATGCATATTCTTTGTACTCCAAATTGTAGCCTAGATGAGTAAGAAGAAGCAAGGGGACGGTTCGGGACCTGTGAAAAAGTCCCTCAAAAACAGTCCTTAAGCAAAATATATAAATTTAACTTTTATGTAGATAAAAAAATTCTAATTGTAGGTAATAAAAAAATGCCAAAACCCCTTGATATAATAAGGTTTTAGGCACAAATAAACCCCCTAAAATGGTATAATGTAAGTACGACCAAACAAAACCATAAGGGGGTTTTACTCATGCTTCGACTAGAGCCAAAGCAATTGAGCTTTCACTCTATATTATACAATAAAATTCCAGAAAATCATATGCTTAAGATAATAGTTAGGGTGATAGATTTTAGTTTCATAAATGACTTACTAAAGGAATATTATTGCGAAACCTTTGGTAGACCAGCGAAAGAACCTGAATTAATGTGTAAGCTACTTTTTCTTCAGGAGTTATACCATCTCTCTGACGAGAGATTGATGGATGAAGCCAATTACAACCTAGCTTATATGTATTTTCTTGGCTTAGACCCTGAAGAATCACTTCCAAGTAGGAGTTTACTTTCTAAATTCCGACATAAACGTTTTCCAGAGGATGATAAACCTTTAGATAAAATCATGGCTCACATTGTGAAGCAATGTGTGGACAAAGGACTTATTAAGGGAAACAGCGTTAGTATTGATGCTACACATATTGAAGCCAATACTATTAAGAAAACACCTGAACGAGTTATGAAACACTTAGCCAAAAAAATGCTAGAAGTTTTTGAAGATGAAAAGGGAAAAACTCCTTGTGACTTACCTGAAGTTCCCAATTATGAAGAGATCGAAGATCACCAAGAAGCCAAAGCTGTAATGAAAGACTACATAGACACTGTTATTGATACAATTGAAAAGGAGTCAACTCCTGCGGAACATAAAACCAACCAAACTATTCAGAGAACCAAAGAAATTATTGGCGACCCCAAATTCTTACAACAAAAAGGGGTTCGTTCCCTTGTAGATGAAGATGCACGTGTTGGACGTAAAAGTAAAAACCAAGATTTTTATGGATATAAAACAGAGTTTGTTATGACAACAGATGAACGCATTATCACTTCTGTTCGAACTGCTAGTGGTGCCTATGTAGATGGAGACTTCGCAAAAGAAATGCTAAAAGAGACGTTAGAATCTGGGATGACAGTAGAAGAAGTTTATGGGGACAAAGCTTATTTTAGAAAGCCAATTTTGGATGATATTGCATCGTTTGAAGCAGATGCGTATATTCCAGTGAGTGCCGTAGTTTATAAAGTAGATGAAAGTGTCTTTAGCTATAATAAAGATTCGGACGAATGGCAATGTAGCCAAGGTAACACGACAGTTCAAAAGAAGCATTATACAACCAAAAGAAAAGATGGGGTACGATCTGGGTATAAATACTATTTTGAAATTAAGCAGTGTAAAGCCTGTCCTTTTCACGATTCTTGTGCTAAAACGAGCGCAAGAAAAATCCTAGGCGTTGGAATGAACACTACTGAATTTTATGAAATCTCTCAGTTTCAAAAAACAGACGAGTTCAAAGAAAAATATAAGAAGAGAGCCTCTATTGAAGGAAAAAATGCAGAGCTCAAAAGATTTCACGGCCTCTCCCGAGCCAGGGGGTATGGTCTATTAAGTGTGTCCAGACAATCGATAATTGCTGCAATAGCAGTAAACTTAAAGCGGATTGCAGCCATTGCATCCGCTTTAAGTGCTTAATAGAGGAGGAAATGAGTCTCTATTATGCTTAAAATAATAAACTCTGGTTAAAATAACTCATTTTATTTGAAGCTAAATAATAATTTCGAAGAAATGGGGTGTAGTCTGGAAAAAAAACCTACTTTATCACAGGTCTCGGACGGTTCCCATGCTTCTTTTTTCTTTCTTCATGTGAAAAAATAGATTCCAGTTTTCAACCAAAGTAAGATGGGGACTGCAATCGGACACATCCATGCAGCCTAACCCCATCACCAATTGAATCAAATACTGCGTTTACATTAAACCCCATATAGAAAAGGAAACACGAACCTTTCGGTTCACGCCAGGGGTCTGGCACGCAAAACAGTCCGAGACATGTGAAAAAGGGGGCTTTTCCTTTTCACATGTCTCGAAAACAATGAGCTGAGCCGTTGCAAGTTCTTGAAAGCTTGATATGAGTGGGTTTCTCATATCAAGCGCGCAACGCGCGAAGCCATTGTAAACAAATTGATAGACTTTTTCACAGGTTCCAAAACAGTCCCTATGCTTCTCACGCACGGGAAATCTAATGATTCCTTGAAAACACTTAATAGTGTAATGTATAATTAAGCTATAAAGTACGTACAATAAAAAAGACCGAGTGCTACCAACACCCGGTCACAGCAACTACATGCCGCATGAAGAGCGGCTGACCATTAAGTATTAATGGAAAAAAGTAACCATCCACTAACCTTGGTCGGGCGTTGGGACGGTTACTTTTTTCTTATTTCTTTGACGATTATAATAATTAATGTAACCAATACTTAACAAAACTAAGTTTGATTGCATTACAATAGTAATTGCTTCGTATATCGTCATTTTACCACCTCCCTTCTCAATCGGGAGATGGTCAACCGCCCATCCGCTTTATGCTGTTGCTACTATCATTATACCAAACAAGTGTTCCTGACTACAATCTAATACACTAATTAACTAGTTATAAATAAAAGAAACACGAACCTTGCGGTTCGGATAAAAAACGAAAATACTCCACGTCTGCCCCTTAACTACTTCTTATATAAATATGGGGGACCTCGACCTATCTCTTCCACTACCGAAGAACCCTCGATTCCTTTATTGACTACTATTGAAAGCATCACCCTTCTTAAGATCAAACTCTGCCAAATCACATCAAATCCCCATACTCCTATCGTGACAAGGAAGCACCGGAACCGTCCCCATGTTTCGAAATTTGTCAAAAAAGGTAAAAGAATATCAATCTGACAGTCTAGTATAAGTCACACCAGGAGAAGGAGCGGTCGTTGTTATGAACCAGTTCACCAATCTACTTATTCTTTTTCTCTTTTTATACCCCCTCTGGATGAGTCTTGTTTTGGATTATTGGTGGTCTGATTTTCTACTACCGTAAAGAACACCATATGGAACTTTCCGACCAACTAGAGGAAGAGCCCTTTGTCTCCATCCTCATCCCGTGTCACAACGAAGAAGACACCATCTCAGAAACCATAGAGGGTGCCATGGCTCTCAACTACAGCAATTATGAAGTGATTGCCATTAACGACTGCAGCACGGACCAAACAGAAGACATTTTACGTACCTTAACAACGGAATACTCCAACTTACGCACCATCACCTTGCAGCAAAACCTTGGTAAAGCCAAAGCCTTAACGTACGGCACTCTCGCTGCAAAGGGGGAAATCATCGTTACCATCGATGCAGACGCTATTCTAGATCCGGATGCCCTCCAATATATCATCCCCCACTTCACAACACAAAACAACGCAGAGCAGGTTGGGGCAGTCACAGGAAACCCTAGAATACGAAATCGCAGTTCCCTTCTGGCAAAAATTCAGCTTGTTGAATATGCCTCCATCATTGGGATGATCAAACGGACACATCGGATTTTAGGGAAACTGATGACCGTTTCTGGAGTGATCGCCGCCTTCCGCAAGCGCGCCCTCCTCGACGTAGACTTTTGGGACCCAGACCTGGTCACAGATGATATTGGTATCACATGGAAGCTACAGCGTAACAACTGGGATGTCCGCTATGAACCAAGAGCAATTTGCTGGATGCTCGTCCCAGAAACGTTAAGAGGGCTTGTAAAACAGCGAATTCGGTGGGCCCAAGGAGGCGTAGAAGTACTAATCAGGCACGCAGACATTTTCAAACACATCAGCCAGCGGCGCCTATACCCTGTCTATCTAGAACAAACACTAAGTATCCTTTGGTCCTTCGTATGGCTTTTTTACCTTCTTTACCTATTCACCTTTAACTTTAATCTCATCTTGTTTTTATTTGGTGCCTACTTGGCCCTAATATCCCTTTGCCAGCTAACCATTTCCCTTTATTTAGACCGGCAATATGAAAAAACAAGTATGAAATACATCCTATGGGCAGCGTGGTATCCACTTTTTTACTGGACCATAAATGTATTGGTGTTAATTCCCGCTATTCCAAAGGCATGCAAACTTATTTTTCGAGACAAAAATCATAAGGCCACATGGACCAGTCCAGACAGGGGGTTATGACAATGGATATTATTGACGGTAATCAGCGAAAGGGGCTTCAAATCGTGGAACTGATTCTCACACTAATCCTGTGGGTGATTTTTCTTCTACTTCTGGCCCTGTTGTTTCCCATCGCACAAGTAGAATTCCTAAACGCCAATACATCCACCTTCCTCCGATTCGCCATGTACCTGACCATTCTCAGCCTCATCATCACAACGGTCCTACTAGGTTCATGGTCGATCTATAATAAGAAGAAATTCGGCGATTTAAAGAAGCGAAACATGGACATGCCTCCCCAAGTAAAAAGAGACGAACTAGCCGAAGCCTTTCAAGTAACGGAAGAAACGGTAGCAGCATTCCAATCGGATGAATGGATCGAAGTAGATGCAACGAAGGAGCAGGAGGGGAGTGAGAGATGAGGCGTGAATGGGATGTGGGGACGCACCACCCATCCCCATGCTTCCCTTTTCTTTCTTTTCTTTCTGGGAAAAATAGATTCCCTCTTCAAATAAGGTAGGATGGGGACTGCCAACTGACACATTAATGCAACCTAACTCCATCAACAATTGAAACAAGAACTGCGTTTATATTAAACCCCTATTAAAAAGAGAAACCCCGAACCTTTCGGTTCGGAAATAGTAAAAGAAAATACTCTTTGTCTTGCTTCATAAGTCTTCTTAAATAGGTACCGGGTCCTTTATCAATCTAGAACAAAAGTATTTTAATGAATCTATTCAAAGATTGGCTCATATACTGGAATAATTATCTCCCCTACAAATCGGTTTTTTCTAAACTTCCTAATTACAGCCATAAGGATGTACCAGCTGTGCCATGTTTTTTACTAACAGTCGCAACAAAGTTTGCCACTCGCTATTGACGTGGTTACCAATAGAAAAACGTAAACGGTTTTGAAGTGAAATAGCCTAATCCTCGTATACCGAAGAATTAGGCTTTTGGTCTGCAATCTAACAGCTTTTGATATATTACTTACTATTGAATAGTATGGTTGGACTGTGCAGCAGAATTGCACTAAAAAAAACGCGCTTTTCAATATAAACCCGCTTTTAAAAATGCTTCAATCCTACTTTGATCAAAATACCTGTTAGATTATGTGTAATTTCTTGCAAACGTATGATATTATACAAGCAAATATACAGGTAAATTACGTTTTATCGGTGAGTTTAAAATTAGAAAGGAGATTTTAATTTGGACAATAAAGACAACTTATTGAAAGTGTTAGATGATAAATATGGTGTAACATTTAAACCTGTAGATGATACTGAAAAATATGATAGCTATAAAAAGGTTAGTAAAGATGACTTTTCAAAAAATTAATGCCTGCTTTCAAAATGTTCCATTTGTTTTAAAAAACATTAATGATGCTAACTATTATTCTGGAACATATAAAGTTGTATATGACAAAGGACTAGGTGTGTTGCAAAGGTCAGCTAAAAATCCAACCTTATTTAGGGCTAATGTTGTTACTCCTGGAACAAATAATGATATTACAGGGCAAGCATTGCTTGAAGAATTAAATGTATCCGAGATTATGACATCTAATATAGCAATTGCTTCTTTTACAATTGCTTCTATTGCTACAAACCAATACTTCCTAGCAAGAATTGATAGTAAATTAGAATCAGTAGAAAAAAAAAGTTA
>JAJOJL010000035.1 GCA_021208645.1 Bacillus sp. (in: firmicutes)
CCGAAGCGGAGGTAGCACCGGACAGGTGAAGGGGAAAATGCAGGTGACGTGTCTGAAGCGGAGGTAGGAACGGACAGGTGAAGGGGAAATTGATGGTGACGTGTCTGAAGCGGAGTTAGCAACGGACAGGTGGAGCAGAAAACGAAGGTGACGTGTCCGAAGCGATGCTAGCAACGGACAAGTAAAGATAAAAATGAAGCAAACCTGTCAGCAGTTCACGCAACGATTAAGGAATGGCCTTATTCCTCACTATCGCCTTACCTCAATTACTGCATGCACCCTCAAACAACTTCCTATTCACATACTCCATAAAAACATCAGCAATATCAATATCACTGTTCATGTACAAACTGCGGCAACCAACGGCATCCTCCATCTCATTAAAAAGAAGCTGACCATTTTCGTCAAATATAAAATCAATCCCAGCAAAATCGACACGCAACCCATCACACATCCCTTCAATCAAAGCCTTTTCCATCTCACCCAATTCATAAAATCGTGATACACCACCAGTTGATATGTTGGCACGGAGTTCATCGGACCGGGACGATTCCCTAAGCACAGCTCCAACAACAGCATTCCCCACAATGTACACTCGCAAGTCTTTTCCTGGAGTCCCACACAATGGCTGCACTAATAAGTCGTCAGACCCAAACTCAGAAACACACGCTATGAGCTCCTTTTCAGAACGAGCAAACCGGACTCCTGATCCACCTCGACCTAACGGATCCTTAACTACGACTGGATAAGAAAATGGTAGCCCGCCATTTCCCTTTAACAACTGCAACTTTTCCTTCGTAATAGCCACACTAGGAAGCATTGGTATGTTTTTTTTTCTGAAAAAAAGCGTGAGCCAGTCGCTTGTCGTTGGCTACCCGTGCGAGAAAAGCAGAATTAAACACAGGAATTCCCACCATTTCCACCATGTCATTGAGCCAAGGGCTGACGGAACGGTTAATAACATAATCAGGTACGAGATTAGCCTCGTCTTCACTACGAATGGAAATCTGCCAGTTCATTTCTTCCAGCACTATGATAGACAGTTTGTGCCCACGTTTCCCGGCTGCCTCCTGCAATAATCCAATAAACCGCTCATTACGTACAACGTCCTCCCGCTGGTAAACAAGCCAGCCATGAGGCGACCCTTCAGAATGTATTTTTCCCATAAAATTTCCTCTTTTCTCAGTACCCTTTAACTTAATACTATGGTAAAGTATATTTTAGAAACAAGCCATATCATCAATATAGTAAAAATCATGTCATGACTTAAGAAAAAAAAGCAATGCTGCAGCGGAGGTAAATCCAAATGTTTACATATAGCCAGGCAATGGAATTCGTTAAAGAACGACAGAAGGCGGGGATCCGTTATGATCTAAGGCGAATCACCCGGTTGATGGAAGAGATTCGACACCCAGAGAGAAAAGTAAAGACGATTCATGTGGCGGGGACGAACGGAAAAGGTTCTACCGTTACATTTCTCCGTTCTATCCTACAGGAAACGGGTCTTTTTGTAGGGACATACATGACGCCAGTAGTAGGAGATTACCGCCTGCAAATGGCCGTTAACGAAACACCGATGACAGAACAAGAATTTACAATTGTACTAGAAGAAATCGCCCCTAAGGTGCTGGAAGTTGAACAGGAAATGGGAGAACTCATCAGCGAGTTTGAACTCATAACAGCCATGGCTTTGTATTTCTTCTCTTTTAAAAAACCAGTAGATATTGCTGTCATTGAGACAGGAATGGGTGGTAGAAATGATGCCACAAACATCATTCGCCCCCTTGTGTCTGTTATTACAAATGTAGGAATGGACCATCAAGCTTTTTTAGGGGATACCTTGGAGAAAATTGCTTCAGAAAAAGCAGGTATCATTAAAGGCGGTCTCCCTGTGATGACAGCCTGTGATGAAGCTGAATTTCCTGTTTTTCAACAAGAAGCAAAGGACAAAAAAGCCTCCCTATATCGTTTGCAGGAACATGTGCGGTTCGAAACCTATATGGAGGAGGGAGTTCAAAAGTTAAGTTATGAAACTCCTTACCGCCACGTTTCTAATGCAAAACTAGGAATGACTGGGAATCACCAAGGAAAAAATGCAGCCTTAGCCATAATGACCGTTGATTATTTAAAGCAGTTTTATGCTGTCATGGTTGATGATGAACATATAATCAAAGGCTTAGAAAAGGCGAAACTTCCTGGACGATGTGAGGTTGTCCATCAACAGCCGGACATCATAATAGATACGGCACATAATCCAGAGGCAATGGCTGTTACTATTGAAACCGTCAAAGAAATGTACGGAGATCAAGAGTTGCATGTCCTATTCGCTGCCATGAAGGATAAAGACGTAGAAGCAATGGTTAGTCAATTGCAGGGAGTAACGAAGCATCTCAGTGTGACAACCTTCTCGTCTGAACGAGCAGTTAGTCTAGCGGAGTGGGCACGAATGGCTGGCGTCACAACGATTCCAGACCCATACAACTGGCTAAAGGCATGGAAGGAAACCCATAAAGAAGAAGTCCTCCTTATTACCGGTTCTAATCAATTTGTAGGGGAAATTAAGAGAAGTCTGTTCGAAAATATTAAGGACCGACCTTTTGACCAACTCTAAAATTTATTTTTGAAAAAAAGAGGGTTTAAGAAAGTTAAGGCGAATTAATTCACTATAGTTAACAGCAGTCAGGGAGGTCTTGCCTGAAAATGTGGGGCTTTCCTGAAATCCTAGCTTCGAACCTAGCCGTACTATCTTCCGTTGACCTCCATCATTCTAGTAAACTCAGTCCATTGGTATGTATTTTTTTACATAATATTACTATTATTGATCTATTTCCATTACGTTGTGGTAAAATAGATGTATCTATTATTTTTTGAACTTTTGAACAATTTTCTGTAGAAAGGGGAGTGGAAATCATGCCGAAAATACAGCAAATTACTATTTGGATCCTTTGGTCCATTTTATTTTCTGTTTTTCTGTATTTCTTTATGATTAATGGACTCCCTGTTGTTCAAGAGCATTATGGCAGCATTTTTGCTTTCCTTTGTTTAATTGTGATTGCCTCATTATTTCCAATTAAATTCCGCCATACAAATATCGTTCCTCTTCACGGAATATCGTTGGCTGTATTCTTGCAGTTTGGGGTGTATGTGGAAGTCCTAATTATTCAACTGGCCTTGTTCACTTCTCTCTTGACTCTACGCCTGCCGAGGAAGGAATTTTATCGTTATGGATTGAATTCTCTGATTTTTCTCATTGTTTCCATTGCTGCTGCTTCCGTTTTTTATTTTGCTGGTGGAACGACTGGCAATCTAGCTAATTTGCAGTTAGGAAATATGCTTATTCCTATAGCCCTATATGCGTTTGCATATTTTTTATTAAACAACTGGCTAATATATTTAGTACGTAAATATCTTGTCAAACTGGAAAACACCAAGTTTTTTGACGAACCATTAGCTTGGGAAGCATTAGCCTCAGTTCTCATTGTGCCTGTGGGAATTGCACTCGTCATGTTTTATTCAGAGGTTGGCTACCTTGCCGTAATCTTAATCGGAGTTCCTTTAGTGAGTGTTTCTCTTATTCTAAAACTTTACAATGAAAGTGAGAAAACGGGTCGATTGTTAAAGAAGGTAAGTGCCTTTGGCTTCCAAGTAAATGAAGGACTTTCTGTGAAAAACAATATGGATTTGTTTTTCGATACAGTAACTTCCGTTTTTTCTGTAGACCAAACGTATCTTTATGAAAAAATAGACGGAGAGTTGAAAATTACCCATACCTCTCCTTATCTGACCCCAAGCTCCATTTGTGTGGATGGTGTGAGTGATACGGTTTATCGGAACAAAGGATCTCTTCTGTTTACTCAGGCAAAGCAGTGGAGAGCCTATGAGCAGGACAGCCGTTTTGCAGGGGCACAATCGATTATGAGTGTTCCACGTATTCACAACAATGAGGTGGTAGGGGTTATCACTCTAGTTTCCAACCGAAAAGGTGCATTTGAAAAAAGTCACCTTAAAGTATTAGAAATTATGGCTAACTTCCTGTCTGTTGCAGTACAAAATTCGCGAATTTATGAGCAAAAGCAAATGGAAAGCGAACAATGTGCCTTAACGGGACTTTATAATTATCGTTATTTCGAAAATATCATCATTCAAAAATACGATAACCCAGGAGAAGAGGACAATTTTGCAATCATCCTCTTAGACCTCGATCATTTTAAACGAATCAACGACACCTATGGCCATAATAGTGGGAATGAAGTGCTATGTCAGGTTGCCAATGTACTAGAGGATTCGGTAAATGATCGAGGGATTGTTGCTCGTTACGGTGGTGAAGAGTTTGTGATTCTACTAGAAGGGGAAAAAACAGCACTTGCTGAACAATTGGCAGAAGCATTGCGAAAGGACATTGAAAGCCATTTGTTTAGTGTTGCTGATGATTTGAAAGGCAGAGAACGAAGATCGATCCGATTAACGGCAAGTATTGGAGTCGCATTTAAATCGGAGCCAAATGAATCAGGAATGTCCGTGCTACGTAACGCAGACCGTGCCATGTATACAGGTGCGAAGCAAAAGGGCGCAACAAAGTATCTAGATTTAGTTCGAAAGTGGTGGAGAGGGTTTAGTCTTAATACATTAATGAAACATAGTAGGGATGGGGGAAGCATTGAGCTTCTCCCCATTTCTTTATGATAAGGCTAAATAGCAGGAGAATTAAAATGTAGTCGATTCCCCTACAAGTATTACTGCTCCCTTACGTTTGATACATCTGTCAACAGGTCTTCAAGTGTAGCAGGTCCTTCGCCAATTCTTCCAATATCAGGGAATACTGGTCCGACATCACTTATATGAAGGGGAATATAAGCGGAGGATGCTCCACCCATATTAATATTTCTTGCAATGAGCGTACCATGTAAGGAAGTATTACCAGATATGTTTATGGATGAGTTTGGAGCGAATATAAATGCTCTAATCTCACTATTACCCCTAGCATCAATTGTTACATCACCTTCTACAATAAATGCTACTTTTAAATTACTTGAAGCTGGGAGTATTCTTCCCGTTAAGTCTAAATCATTCTCAACATAAATAGTTAAAAAACCATCTCCAACTATTTCTAAAATGGAATTATTATGATTTTCTATACTAAAAGACCCGACTTGTAATTCCCGTGGTTCATTACCAACATTAACAGTCAGCTTTCGTTGATTTCCGATAGTGATAGAGTTATAGCGTGCAAAGTCTTCATGTCTGGAAAGTGTCTGATTTCCAGACAGAGATCTATTGGTATTACGAAGGTCAGGGAATCTGGGCATTTTTAATGTATCCGTAACATTTGTATCTACTCTATATCCTTGAGTAACATGATTTGCACCTGATACTGAGCTAGACCCTGTACCTACATGTCCAACAATATTTGCTGACCCACTAAGTGTAAGCCTTTCTGAGGCAAATAAAACATAGGGACTTAGTACACCATCTTCCACAACTAAATTTTTATCTTCCCAATTTACATCAAAAGTCTGGACAACGGTTCGTGATCGCATACCAATATTACCTGTTGACACAAGCTCATAAGTCCGGGTATCGTCATTTCTGGCTATTTCTGAAATGGTTATGTAAGCAATAGGGGGTTCACCAAATGTTTGTTGGAAGACTGTTATTGGATCTTTTTCAATCTCCTTAAATCTAGAATTAAGGTTTGCAAAAAAACATAAGCATTTTGTACATGTGTTAGTTCGTACGTTTGTGTAATTACCTCCTTTATTTCTTCCATTTTCAATGTAGCACCAGCTTCGGCAATATAATAAACAGCCTGATGGTCTCGATCCCCGCTGCTCCTTTTCGTATTGGAAGCTGTTACTCCCATAATACTGACACCGGAAATGGACAATACAACAATAACCAATAATACAAGTATCAACGTATAGCCTCTTTGATTTACTATCTTTTCTTTGGCATTTTTCCAAACCAGCATATGTTCTTCAACTACTTTCTAAATAAATAGAGGTTGTTTAGTATGTGACATTCTCTGTTCCTGAGTTTAATACTTTGAATAATATTCTCTATGGTATATTCTTTGATGAAAACCCTCTACTAATTCAATTGTCAGAAGAAATTTTGAAAGTACGAAGGTGTAAATGTAGACATTGGTTTTATAGTTGTTGTGCAAAGCAGACAACCTTGTATACAGGGGAAACAATAGAGGTGTAATGGGGAGTGGAGCTTAGTTTTAATAGTCGCGGAGAAGGTGTGGCCGCAGAACACCTTTGAAAAAAATTACATGATTGGATGGAGGAGCACAAATAAGGGAATTTCCCAATCCCTCTGAAAAAATTAAAGCCTGTTAGCTTAATAGACTAACAGGCAATCTAAAAATTCATTTACTGTTCCCTTGCTGTTGATACATCTGTCAACAACTCTTCAAGCGTAGCTGGCCCTTCGCCGATCTTTCCAATATCAGGGAATACCGGACCCACCTGGCTTACATGAAGAGGAATATGAGCAGATGTACTTCCCCCCATATTAATTCTTTTTGCTATAAGACTACCGAATATCGGGGTGTTACCAGTTATGGTTATAGAAGATTCTGGTGCAAATATAAATGCTCGAATATTATCATGATTCCTATTACCGTCTATTGTTGCGTTACCTGCTACAATAAATGCTACCTTTAGATTGTTCGGTAGTATTGGCTCTATGACACCGCCATTTAATGTTAAGTCACCGTCTACATAGATGGTTAAAAAACCTGTTTCTGTTCCATCTATTTCCAATCGAGATACGTTAGCTCCACTACTATTCATTGTGAAGTTATTCACCCGTAGAGCACGCGATTGGCTACCAACTTTAACGGTTAGTTTTTGACTATTATTAATCGTAATAGAATTGTATTTTTCATCAAAGTCATTTAGACCACCAACTTTTATTTCTTGATTCCCAGATAAGTCTCTATCATTTTCTCTCATACCAGTTGGGAAGTTTGGTAACTTTAATGTATCCGTAACACTCGTATCTATTCTATATCCTTCACTAACACGCCCTTCTCCTGTAATTGAACTTGCCCCTGTACCTACATGTCCATTAATGGTTGAGTTCCCACCTAGAGTAAGACTTTCTGTAGCAAATAATGCATAAGGACTAAGAACTCCATCTTCCTCAATAAACTTCTTCTCTTCCCAATTAACATCAAAAGTTTGAATGACTGTTCGAGAGCGACTTCCAATATTGCCTGTTGAGGCAAACTCGTAAGTCCTGGTATCACCGTTACTACCTATTTTTGTAATTTCGAATTCAGCACTAGGTGGTTCGCCAAAAGTCTCTTTGAAGTCAGTTACTGCAACTTTTTCCATATCCTTAAATTTAGATTTGAGACTTGAAAAAAAATCATCCGCAGTCTGTACACTTGTATCTGCATATGTGTCTAAAATTGCCTTCTTTATTTCTTCCATTTTAATTGTAGCGCCCGCTTCTGCAATATAATAAACTGCCTGGTAATCCCGTTCCACGCTACTAGTCTTCACATTTGTAGCCGTTACTCCCATGATACTGATACCAGTAATAGACAAGACGACAATGACTAGTAGTACAAGTACTAGCGTATAGCCTTTTTCGTTCAACGCTATTTCTTTACCTTTTTTCCATGACTGCATAATGAGTTCACCTACTTTCTTAAATATATGGTTGTTGATTGGGAGACTTTATTACCATTCCTGTCTGCCACACTATCTATATCAATCTTTATGCTGTCTGAATTAGGAGTGAATTTTCCTGTTACCCCTTCAACAACAGGTTTATTATCTTTATCGGTTAAATTCGTTCCGTCAAATTGATAGACAACTTGACTATTTATTTTCAATTGAGTTGTTGTTGCTTCCACATCTTTTGGGTCGTTTCTCCTAATCTCTCTTGTAATCATGTTCATGGCAAGTCTAACATTTGCCTGGTGATCAACGGCCGACGTTTGATTTTTTACTTGGTTTTGCCCGAACATAAACATGGAGGTAATTAAAATAGCCACAACGGACATGATAGTTATGGAAAGTAATAATTCTACGAGTGTAAAACCTCTTTGATTACTCATTTCTTTATTCGTCTCCATTCCAGTTTAAGATAGTTTCCATTTGGGCTTCCAACCTGCCTTCATTTCTAACATATACAATTACATTAACTAATCCAGTTACCCCTGGTGTATCTTCAATGTCCACTTGTACTACAAATTTGTCATCAAAGTCTACATCAATATTAAAATCGTCATCAGGTAAATGAAAACTATAAGGAGTTTCCCTAGGCAAGGAATTATTCTTACTAAAATGAATCATCTCCTCCATGGTCGTCTGAGCTATATACGTGGCGTCCATCATGGACTCAGATACATTAACGGTTTTCCAGACTGGATGAAAAAGGCAGCAAAAGGGACGATAATAATCGATAAAATGGCTAAAGACAAAATCACTTCAAGTAATGTTCGTCCATCTTCTGATTGAACTGAAGTAGAGAATACGTTTTTCATTGGACACCTCCTACTCATTAAACTTTGTTGTATTCTATGTATGTATTCCACAATGACAGTTTGGAAAACATATATTTTGGGTATTAAGTACTATATAGAGGAAGAATTTTCAGCTTTCATGTCAGATTTTATCAAAAAAACACGAAACTTTCTCTTTATTATTTCTACTATCCATTATAATATATAGTTAACTATAATGAACGTATTTTCCTAACTTTTATTCATAAAAAATACATACAATGAGAAAAAAGACTTATTTTCTTATGTGAAAGTATAAAATTTAGTGGAACCTGGCAGGTGAACGATATGGCAAAAGATAGAAAACGCTTAGGAGACTTATTAGTAGAATCAGGTTTAATCTCCAATCAGCAGCTTGAGGATGCTCTGCAAATAAAATCACCTGAACAAAAATTAGGAGATGTCCTTCTTCAACAAGGATATATTACGGAGCAGCAGCTCATTGAAATATTGGAATATCAACTAGGAATCCCCCATATTAGTCTTTATCGTTATCCAATAGACGGACAAGTGACGGATATTGTTCCAAAAGAACTGGCAATGCGAAGTACATTAATGCCGTTAAAAATTATTGGAGAAAAACTTTTCATTGCCATGGCTGATCCAATGGATTATTTCGCCATCGATGATATTCGTTTGTCGACAGGTTTCGAAGTGGAAGTTTCCATTGCCACAAAGGACGATATTATTAAAGCCATTCATAAATATTATGAAATTGACGAAGCAGTTGAGGAACTTCTTGAAGAAGAGAAAGTAACGGAAGAAAAAGATTTTGAAGCCCTCAGCGACACGGATTCACCGATGGTTAAGCTCGTCAATCAAATATTGCTCCGTGCAGTTCAAGAACGGGCAAGTGATATTCATATCGATGTACAAGAAAGCAAAGTAGTGATTCGCTATCGAGTGGACGGTGTGTTAAGAACAGAAAGAACATTACCGAAGCATATGCAAAACATGCTCTCTGCCAGAATTAAAATCATGGCAAACCTGGATATAACAGAAAATCGTGTTCCCCAGGACGGGCGTATAAAAGTGAATATTGACTATCATCCAATTGATTTGCGGGTTTCTTCCTTGCCAACTGTTTACGGGGAAAAGATTGTAATGAGGATATTGGATTTGAGCAGTGCGTTAAATCGATTGGACAAGCTGGGATTCCATCCTGAGAACTACGAAAATCTGTTACAGATGCTGAAAAAGCCTAATGGGATTATTTTAATTACAGGGCCAACGGGGTCTGGGAAGTCTTCAACGTTGTATGCTTCCTTAAATCAATTAAACTCAGAAGAAGTGAACATTATCACCGTAGAAGATCCAGTCGAATATCAACTGGAAGGAATCAATCAAATACAAGTTAATTCCAAGGTCGGTTTAACCTTTGCTAGCGGACTTCGCTCTATTTTGCGACAAGACCCAGATATTATTATGGTCGGTGAGATTCGAGATACGGAAACGGCAGAAATTGCCGTTCGTGCTTCGTTAACAGGTCACTTAGTTTTAAGTACTATCCATACGAATGATTCCATCAGCACCGTTAACCGATTAATAGATATGGATATTGAACCGTTTTTATTAGCAGCATCCCTTTCTGGAATCATCTCTCAACGATTAGTCCGAAGAATTTGCCGTGACTGTCGTACAGATTATGAACCATCCTTGAGGGAACAGGAATTCTTTAAGAAACGGGGACTATTCGTGGACAAGCTATACAAAGGCCGTGGTTGTCCAAACTGTAATATGACTGGGTATCGTGACCGGCTTGCCATCCATGAAATGCTTGTTGTGGATGAAAAAATCAAGGATATGATCATGAATGAAAGATCAAGTACTGAATTACGGGAGTATGCAGAAAAAACAGGTATGATGTTTTTAATTGATGACGGACTTATTAAAGTAAGTGAAGGATTAACAACCACAGAAGAAGTATTACGGGTCGCAACAGAAAGGTAGGTGCTGGGAAATGGACTATAGTCTAGAACAATTACTTAAGGAAGCAACATACATGGAAGCGTCCGATGTCCATTTAACCGTAGGTACTCCGCCTGTCTTTCGAATCCATGGTAGCTTAGTTAGAACGGAAAAACCTCCTCTTACAGAAGAGGATACAAAGACGATGATTCAAGAAGTGTTGCAGGAAGCATTATATACCCAGTTAGAAGAAAACGGGGAAGTAGATTTTTCCCATGGAATACCTGGTGTGGCGCGCTTTCGTTTCAATGTTTTTCGGCAAAAAGGTCAATATAGCCTAGCGATCCGGATCATCCCAAGAGTAATACCGGCGTTGGAAAAACTTAGCATGCCAAAAGTTTTAAAGGATATTGCCGTCCAAAAACAAGGACTAGTTCTCGTTACAGGACCGACAGGGAGCGGAAAGTCCACAACCTTGGCAGCCATGATTAAATTCATTAATGAAAATTTCAATCGGCATATTATTACCTTGGAAGATCCCATTGAGTATCTTCATGAACATAAAGAGTCCATAATTGACCAACGGGAAGTAGGTTCTGATACGGGATCGTTTGCTTCAGGGTTAAGGGCTGCCTTAAGACAAGACCCTGATGTGATTTTAGTGGGGGAAATGCGGGACCTAGATACGATTTCAACAGCCATTACAGCTGCAGAAACAGGGCATCTCGTCTTTGGTACTTTACATACATCTAGTGCTTCTGCAACCATTGACCGGATGATTGATGTGTTTCCACCTAATCAGCAACAGCAAATCCGGATTCAATTAGCAGCGACACTCCATGGGGTTATTTCTCAGCGACTGTTGACAACTGCTCATAACGATGGTCGAAAAGCAGCAACGGAAATTTTAATTAATAATCATGCCATTGCCAATCTGATCCGAAGTGAGAAAACCCATCAGATTGATTCCATCTTACAAACGAGTCGTTCGGAGGGAATGCATACGTTGGAGAGCAGTATCATGGACATGTTGAATTACGGATTAATTAGTATGGAAGACGCGAAGCCGTATTTAAAAGAGAGGGGAAGATAATGCCTCAATACGAATATAAAGGAAAAACAAAGGATGGAATAAAGAAAGAAGGGACAGTCACGGGTCAAACACGAAGGCATGCCATTGATAAACTTCGAAATCAAGGAATGGCATTAGCTTCCTTAACAGAAGTGGAGCCCTCGTTTTTAAACAAGGAAATTTCCATTGGCAACCCGGTGAAACTGGAAGACTTTGTTTTGTTTGTAAGGCAATTTTCCACTTTGTTAAGGTCAGGTGTATCCATTGCTGATTCCACTTCCATCTTGATTGGACAAACGGAAAGTAAGCCGCTCATGCGTGCCCTTGAAAAAATTGAAGAGGAGATTCGATCGGGAAAACCTTTTTCTGATGCAGCTGCGAAACATCCGAAGATTTTCCCCCCAGTATTTGTCAGTATGCTCCGGGCAGGGGAAGTCAGTGGTTCTGTGGATGAAGCGTTAGATAGATTAGCAATTCAATTTGAAAAACAACATGATACAAAACAAAAGGTGAAGTCTGCTCTAGCTTATCCTGCAATTGTTGCTGTAGTCGCAGTAGGGGTTGTGATTTTCCTTTTAACATCTGTTGTACCAACCTTTGCGTCCATGTTATCTGATTTAGGAGGTGAATTACCTGCTATAACAAGGTTTGTTCTAGGTGCCAGTAATTTTGTGGCAAGCTTTTGGTGGGTGTTGATTTTAATTGTCATCGTTGTGGTTACGGTAATATCTGGTTTATACAAAAACGCTGAAACGAAATACTACTTAGATTATTATCTGTTAAAGATGCCTCTATTTGGGAAACTGATTCAAAAGTCATCTTTGGCGAGAATGAGCAGAACATTATCTTCGTTGTTCGCCAGTTCCGTACCAATTTTGCAGTCGTTGCGAATTGTGGAGGAAGTTGTAGGGAATGAAGTGATTGCCAAAACATTGCGCGAGTCAAGGGCAGAGCTGGAAAAAGGTAACAGATTAACAACACCAATGCGGAATAACTGGGTTTTTCCTCCATTGGTTGTGCAAATGATTAGTATTGGGGAAGAAACTGGGACATTGGACCAAATGCTCGGGAAAGTGGCCGACTTCTACGAAAAAGAAGTGGAATACGCCACCGACAAACTCAAGTCCATGATCGAACCGTTGATGATTGTTTTGCTCGCAGGGATAGTAGGGACGATTGTTATTTCGATTATTGTACCCATGTTTCAGATATATTCGGAGTTGTAAGTCATACCAAAAGGCGTATTTCCTTTTGGTATGACTGAAGCAATGAGCGTAGTTGCCGCCATCTATTCAGAGCCACGAAGGAGTGCTCTTCTCCTGCGTGGCGAGCGGCAAGTGAAGCTATTGCACCACTGAGTTCCATTTGTGAAAGGTGTAATAAAGTATGCTTGGCTACGTTGCAGGTGGACGCTTTCCGCGGGCAATGCCTCAGCCTTCTCGGGAAAGCACCCTGCGGGGTCTTCGACTATTGCTATTCCCGCTGGAGTCGCCGCCTTCCACTCCGCCAAGTGGTATTTACAGGGGAGATTACATGAAAAAGATAATTATAGCTTGAAGGAGTAATTGGTTTCGTCTTGTGAATGAGCGAAGGCTTGCGAGACTCCTGCGGAAGAACGAGCCAAACGAGACCCCACAGGCATGAATAATCTTCCTTGAAATACATCGAGCCGAGGAGGCTCGTGGATCGTCCGCGGAAAGGGAGCAAAGCCGTAGCGAATGTCCCACTGAGAATACGAGGGTATTTAACAAAAATAAAATTATTAACTAAAAAAAATTGAACACAAATGGGGAAATAATTCGGGTATGTAGGCGGCGATGAATAATGATCTGTAGTTGGGCACTTGGATCATTAGGAGCTAGTAGTGCAACCGGCCTTATATTATATAATTCAAAAGAAAAAGGGAGAGAGAAACATGATTAAAAAAATGCTCAAAAATCAAAAAGGTTTAACATTAATTGAGTTACTTGTAGTAGTAGTAATTTTAGGAATCATCGCAGCGATTGCGATTCCAAGTATTGGTGGGTTGATTGATAATTCTAAGAAAGATGCCCATATTGCAAATGCTCAACAGATGATAAATTCAGCAAGGTTAATGGTTACAAGTGAAGGGTTTGAAAAAGATAATGGTGAAGATTTCATGACAATTACTCTAGCTACTTTGGTAAGTAAAGGGTACATTGAACCTCTAGTTGATCCAGATGATGAACGTTATAATACTACAAATTCAAAAGTTGTTGTTACACAAAATGCTACAACTAAAAATTTTGAGTACGAGGTAACATTAACAAACGGTTTAACTGGAAGAATTATATCTGCTAAAGAGCAGGAAGAACTTAATAGAAATGATGCTTTTTAAATATAACTTTTGATTCAAATGTATCTTGATTAGAATTATTTCTTTTGATACTAAAATAAAAATTGGCTATAAGACACGAGCTTCATAATAGTGATAGTGGTATATTGGATAGTCACGGTTTTTGAGAACCGAATTCAATTCCCTGTATTCCCTAGGAAGTAAAACAGGGAATATTTCACTATGTAAGTTGTTAGAAGAGACAAAAACACCAACTAATGGAATCAGAAAATATATTATTCTTTACAAATTGATGTATCTCCATTCCTTTAATAACAAACAATAGGTATAGGGAAAATGCACATAGAACCTGTTGTAAAATCAATAAAAGGAGTGGTATATATGTCAAAAAAACTGATTAAAAACCAAATAGGTTTAACTTTAATCGAACTACTCGTTGTAGTTGTTATCCTTGGTATAATCGCAGCAATAGCTATACCGAGCATCGGTGGGTTAATCGACAATTCAAGACAAGACGCCCATATCGCCAATGCACAGCAAATGATAAGTTCAGCAAGGTTAGCATATGCAAGTGAAGGTGAATTAGAAAATAATCGTATCACATTAGAGGAACTTGAAACACGGGGTTATATAGAACCCATGACGGACCCAGATGGTGGCTCCTATGGTACTGGAAGCTTTGTTGACATTTTAAATGGGCAGTATTTTGTATATTTAGATGGAAGTCAAAGAGACATTGGTGCACCTGATGCCCCTGTTTCACGAGACAATTTATCAAGAGCAGTTTTTGATTAGAAATTTATTTTAGATTTATTATTGAAAGGACCTACCTAAAATGGACCTATTACTTCATATATATTTATTTGTTTTAGGTGCTGTTTTAGGCTCCTTTTATAATGTGGTTGGACTGAGGGTAACGGCGGGGAAATCGATTGTTTCCCCCCGCTCCCATTGTCCTAACTGCCAAACAACCTTATCTTGGAAAGAATTAATACCTGTTGTTTCTTTTTTCATGCAACAAGGAAAATGTCGAAACTGTAGCTTAAAAATTTCACCCGTTTATCCATTCTTTGAACTGCTGACAGCATCTCTTTTTACGATTTCACCGTTACTGGTGGGATGGTCAAAGGAATTGCTCGTTGCTTTAGCGTTAATTTCCTTATTACATATCATTACGGTGTCAGACATAACAACGATGCTTATTCCCGATAAAATACTGCTTGTCTTTTTACCAATTTTTATTATTACCCGTATCATTTCTCCATTAACACCATGGTGGGACAGTGTCCTTGGAGCAGCAGCCGGCTTCACGATTCTCCTCATCATTGCCCTTGTGAGTAAAGGAGGAATGGGGGGCGGCGATATTAAACTGTTTGGCGTCCTTGGTATCATCCTTGGTCTAACAGGAACACTATTGACCTTATTTATTGCTAGTTTTATAGGGGCCATTTTTGGAATCATTGGAATACTGTTAAAAAAATTACAGCGAGGCAAGCCGATGGCCTTCGGACCATTCATCGCCATAAGCGCCCTTATCAGCTACTACTTTCACGAGCAATTATTATCTTGGTATTTCAGTCTTTTGATATGGTAACTATGCATAAAGCATGTTTCTTGTAGCGTAAGGCATGACACACCTGGGGGAAAAGCAACAGTCAAGTGCACTACATCTTGAATTAGCTTCGATTTGTCTCAACGCATAAGCTACAACGCAACGCTAGTAGAGGAAGAGACAGAAGACCTCGCAGGAAAAAAGAATCGGCTAATGGCTTCGCTCGTTGCACGTCAGCTTTGAGAAGAGCACTCAAAGCTGACATCAGATGCATGCAAAGAATACGCACATTGTTAAGGCTTGTCAGAACACCCACGCCAAGGGAGCAAAGCCGTAGCTATGAACTTATATAAACAGAGCCTTTTATGTAGAGGAGGATTACTTTGAGTATCTTTGGAAATAACAATTGTACTGCCATTCAAATTAAAGATCATGTTATACGCTACGTAACAACGAAAAAGCCTTCTCTATCTACTTTAAAAAGCAGTGGGGAGAGTTATTTGCCGGAAGGCATTATTGAAAAAGGGAAAATTGTCGATCGAGATAAATTCAAAAGGATATTAAGAAAATCTATTTCTAGATGGAAATTAAAAAAACAGGAAATCCGTTTTTTTTGTTCCAGACTCTTCTGTGTTTTTTCGAAAATTGACGATTCCAAAAGAAGTACAAAAGGATGAAATAAGAGGCTATTTAAACTTTGAAATTGGACAATCCATCCATCTACCATTGAAGATGCTGTCTTTGACTTTCAATTGTTAGAAAAGATGGAAGAGAACGATGCACAACGAGAAATATTATTTTTTGCAACACCAGCTTCCATAATGAAAGATTATAACGATCTTTTTGAGGAATTAAACCTTACCCCTATTGTTGCAGATGTTTCATCACTTTCCTTTTATCGATTATTTTATGAGTTGACTGAAGCAGGTGAGGATCAACATTTTTTATTTGTTGAATGGGACTTATCATCCCTTAATCTCTGTATTTTTCATAGGGACAAACCTGTATTCATGCGCCATATATCACAAAAATTTACTTATGATGACTGGACAATGGAGCATGAGGGAGGGATTACCCACTTGCATTGTAACAATGACGAAAAAGTAGAAAAAGAAATAAATGAGCAATTGCAAGAAGTAGAGCGAGTAATGAACTTTTATAAGTATACGTTCAATAAGGGTGAAGATGAAATAACGAATATCATTTTAGCTGGCGATCATCCTAAGCTTCAGTATATTCGCAACAGTCTTGACGAAATTGACGGTACCGTAAAATCCTTAGATGAAATGGATCTTGGGATACATTATCATTATATTTTACCTTTAAGTCTCTGTTTAAAAGAGGTGGTAAAATGAGACGTGCAAATTTCTCGCTTCAACTAAAGCAAGATTTTCTAATGAACATTTTACTTCCCTTTGGAAGAGGTGAAGGAAAATGTTAGTAGAAATAAATCTATTACCTAAAAAAAGAAAAACGAAATCCACTCTTTATTCCGGCTATTGTTGGAATAATTGCCATCGCTTTGTTAGTGGCTTTCTATTTAAATTTTGAAAAAACACAACTAATTAGACAGGCAGAATCTAAGGAACGGAACTTAGAAATTGCTAGGGAACTAAGGATGCAAGTAGAAGAGCAGCTTAACAGTGGAGTAGTTACGAGTGCATCAGTTCAATTGGAGCAGATGATTGAATGGATGGAAACAGTCCCAGTATCCTCCATTCACGTTATGAATCATCTTACACAATTGTTGCCTTCCCAAGGTTTCATCAATTCTGTTTCGTATGGAGACAGTGGGTCTGTATCCCTTAATACTGAATTCAATAATTTGGAGCAAGTAACGGCCTATTTATATCATCTCCAGCAATCAGATTGGGTGAAAGAGGTAGTTTTGCAAAATGTTTCAGCTTCGGAAGAAGACAATGAAGTGGCATATTATTCTGCTAGCTTTTCAATTCAACTGGATATTGCTTCAATAAAGGCTTATGAGAGGGGAGAAAAATAATGAAGAAATTAACCTCTAAGTATGGTCTAACTCTTGTTCTCCTCATCGTTCTTGCAGTCGCAGTGAATGCTTACTTATATTTTACAATGGTATCGGACGCTAAAGATGAACTAGCTTTTGTCAAAGAGGAATTAATGCAAGAGGATCAACTCTTGGCTATTTTGCAAAATCGTGTGGAAGAACAACAAGAGATGGAAGAGGTATACTTACGGAAGAACTTCAGAAACGAATTCCTTCCCAGCCTCTCTTAGATCAATTTATTTTACAGCTACAGCGGGCAGAGACGATTTCCAACGGTACGATGCTAAATTTAGCTTTTAGTACGGGAGAGCTCGGCGAGATGAATTTTTATTGGGAAGATGAAGGGGAAGAAGGTTCCGAAGATACGGAAGGAGAAGCAGGGGAAGAGATAGAAACAGAGGGCATACCTGTTCAAGAGGCCCAACTTCCTGAAGGTCTCAAAAGATTAGCCGTAACCATGAACTTTCGTGCCCCTTCCTATGAAAATATTCTTCAATTTTTAACGGTGGTGGAGTCACTGGAACGATTGACAAAAATCGATTCAATCTCTTTTGGAGGTACTCGTGGTGAGGAAATTTCTGTTAACATAAGCCTTACCACCTTCTATGCAGAAGGGTTAGATGAGTTAATAGAGGATCTTCCGCAAATTGAACACATAGACCCAGCCAACAAGACCAACCCGCTTCCAAGACGCAGTACCAATGAAAGTACCAATGAGAGCAACAACAGCGACGATGACGACAACGACGATAACAACGACGACGAATAATCACAAGAGGCTTACCCATTAAATAGGGGAAAGCCTCTTTTTAATGTCTCATCAACACGTAACGATTTTTATGGATTAATGAATGATTCTAAGCTAGGGGATACTTAGAAATATGGCTCTGTTAGTGTTTTATGTTGGTTTTAGATGTGCGTTGATTTTGCGAAAGGAGCGAGACTCCTCGAAAATGCTCACACATTTTCTTCGTGCGTGGGCTATTTCGAGGAAGCATCTCAAAGTCCTGCGGGAAAAGCAACAGCTAAGAGCGTTTACATCACGAGTTTGCTTCGATTTGTCTCGACGAAGGCAGAGACAGAAGACCCCGCAGGGAAAAAGATCGGCAATGGCTTCGCTCGTTGCGCGTTAGCTTTGAGAAGAGCACTCAAAGCTAACATTAAGACCATGCAACGGCTACGCACATTGCTACGACTACTGAAACGGCGAAGAGCGTGCCTTTTTCAGTAGTCTCCGAGGAGGCTGAGGCGTTGCCCGCGGAAAGCGAGTTCGAGAAGATTTCATCAACGCCTCACGATTTTCAAGAAGTTATAGGAGATTCTGAGCTAGAGGGTATACTTAAAAATATAAATCTATCAATTTCAAAAAAATAATATTTTCCGTTCTAGTATTCTCCTTTGATTAATAGACTGTAGTAATAGTCCTAGAGAGGAAGGAGTCAGGTCGACGTGGAAAAAACAAATAAAATCTCGATCCGTCTCAACGGTAAAGAACAAACTTATGAACAACGAAGCAATCATAATTATGAACGATTCGATCATACACAAAATGAAGAAGCGGCCGCCAAAGAAGACGATAGGGGTTGGGGGACGTACGATGTGAGCGGCGATGGGGACAAGCCCCGAAAGGTAGTAGATTTTGAAAAGGCACGGGAGGAGAAAAATGATCGTTCTGCTCCCTTTTGGGATGACGGGAACCGTGACCGCTCCCCACGCCTACCTCCTTTTGGCAGGAAAAAACGTCGTCCCATCCGATTTTCACTGGATTTCTTTTTCAATTCCATGTTCCTGTCCATTATCGGTGCAATCATTGTAGGGAGTGCCTTCGGTCTACTGCTCCTAAATGTTTTTACAGGGGAAGAGACCCCTTCTGCCACCAATGGGAACGGTGGCACGAATACGGTCGGAGTAGGTTCAGATGATGAAAGTACGGTGGAGAGTAATACGGAGGAAGTCCCAGGATTCCCAATCCCAACCATTGAGCTTCATGTCGTTCAAGGTGGGGCATTTAGTACCTTAGAAAAAGGTAATGAAATAGTATCCAGCTTTCATTCGAAAGGGTTACCTGCTGTACTGACGGAGCATACGGAACCCCATTTCTTGTTTGTGGGAATCAGTCACTCCCGGGAAAATGCCGATTTGGTGGCGGATGTATATGAGGGTCTGCAGCAAGAAACCTTCATAAAAGCTTATGGAGTTCAATCTCATAGAGAAGTTCCTAAACAGTGGAGTCAGTTTATGAAGTTAGGAACAGAATGGATGAAGGCAGCAGCGGATATTTCTGCTAAAGAGGTGGCAGGTGAATCCTCTGGAAGTACGGAAATTGAAGCAATGCTTGCGAAGGGACAGGAATGGAAGGGGAGTTTCGCTCATGTAGAGCCTCGGGGAGAAGGGGATCACGCCTACGAGTTAGCTAAGGAATGGCTGGAAGCGGCGGAGCCTGCGTTCCAAGTTTTCACGACGAGCACTGCCTCCTCTGAAATTGCCTGGGAGGCCCAAGGGAAGGTATTGGAAGCTTTGTTAAACTATGAAAAGTTAACAGCTTCATTCGAATAGTTTTTTCATGAAGGATCGTTGATAGGGCATAGCCCCCCTTATCAGCCTTCCTTCTATTTGTTTTCCTTCCAAAAAGGGGGAAGGTTGGCTACAATAGGAATTGTGAGTTGACATTGTCATGTAGTATGGCGAGCATCTTTTCAGAAGAACTACCCATACTACTGTTAAGTATGGAGAAAAAAGGGGAGACAAACATGTCAGATTTGAAGCACACACGTATTGAAAGGGACTTGATCGGCGAGAAAGAAATTCCAGCCGATGCCTACTATGGTATCCAGACGGTTCGGTCCAAGGAGAACTTTCCCATTACGGGCTATGGCCCCCATAAGGAATTGATTCGTGCCTTTGGTTATGTGAAAAAAGCGGCGGCGAAGGCCAACGCCGATGTTGGGGTGTTGAATCGGCGCATTGCAGAAGCCATCATGCAAGCATCGGACGAAGTAATTGAAGGGAAGTTTAATGACCATTTCATTGTGGACAGCATTCAAGGTGGTGCAGGGACGTCCTTTAATATGAACGCCAACGAAGTGATTGCCAACCGCGCCATTGAAATTTTGGGCGGGAAAAAAGGGGACTACATGAAGGTGAGCCCTAATACTCATGTAAATATGGCCCAATCAACGAACGATGCATTTCCGACAGCCATACATATTGCCTGCCTGAATTTATCGGAAGGGTTAATTAAATCGTTGAACGAGTTAGTAGAAACCATGCGTAAAAAAGAGCGAGAATTTGACGATGTGATCAAAATGGGGCGAACTCATTTGCAGGATGCGGTGCCGATCCGGTTAGGACAGGAGTTTGGTGCCTATCGGAGAATGTTGAGCCGAGATTTAGGGCGAATTCAACGCTCTGTGGATTTATTATTTGAAGTAAACATGGGGGCAACTGCCGTTGGTACGGGACTGAACGCCATGCCTGAGTACATTGAGAAGGTAACGGAGAATTTAGCAGATATGACTGGAAAACCGTTCCACCGGGCGGAAGATCTAGTAGATGCCACTCAGAATACAGATGCGTATACTCAGTTATCTAGTGCCATGAAGATTTTAGCTATTAATTTATCGAAGATTGCCAATGACTTGCGGTTAATGAGTTCTGGACCTAGGACGGGCTTGAATGAGATTAATTTACCGCCTCGTCAGGCTGGATCGTCCATTATGCCAGGGAAAGTAAACCCGGTCATGTGCGAGGTCATTAACCAAATTTCCTTCCAGGTTATTGGAAATGACCACACCATCAGTTTGGCCTCAGAAGCAGGTCAGTTAGAGTTGAATGTGATGGAGCCAGTCCTTGTATTTAATTTATTGCAGTCCTTTACGATCTTACAAAACGGAATTCGTGTGTTCCGTGACTATGCTGTGGAAGGGTTGACTGCAAACATTGAGCGGTGCAAATATTTGGTGGAACATAGTGTGGGAATCATTACGGCCATTAATCCTCACGTGGGCTATGAAACAGCAGCTAGAATTGCCAAAGAAGCCATTTCCTCTAATCGCCCAGTGCGGGAAATTTGTCAGGAACGAGGCTTGTTGACGGAGGAAGAGTTAGATTTAATATTGGATCCGAAGGAAATGACAAACCCAGGCATCGCTGCCCCAGAATTGATTTTTGGAAAAGACGAATAGGGTTGGAAGTTAGGATGAGTTTTAAATTGGTTGGTTTATCCCGGTCTAAGTTAACCGGGATAAATCGTCCTATGAAAATAGAAAGAAATTATTATACTTTTTTCGATAAGAACATTTTAACGTGTTTAACCTGAAAGTGATTGTCCCTTTTGCTAGAGTTATGTATACTAGAGGTGCAACAAGCTTAAGCACGAAACCTCTTGCAAAATGGATCCGAGAGCAACACATTTTTGTAAAGGGGTGTCCACATGAAAACTTTCATTTTAGCCTCGCAATCACCGCGAAGAAAACAATTATTAGAGCAAGTTAACCTATCTTTTTCCATCGAACCTAGTTACGTAGATGAAATTGTAGACGAAGGAGATTCACCGGAAGACGTTGTCGTCTCTTTGGCGCATCAGAAGGCCAATGATGTTTTCGGGAGATTTCCAGACGCCACGGTCCTCGGTGCTGATACCATCGTTGTCATTGATGGTGACATATTGGGGAAGCCAAAGGATGAAGGGGAAGCAAATGAAATGCTTCAACGCCTTTCTGGTCGTACCCATCAAGTTTTTACGGGCGTCTCCATCATCAATAAACACCAAACGGACTCTTTCTACGTACGATCAGACGTTACCTTTTACCCCCTCACGGAAGAAGACATTGCTGCCTATTTACTCACAAAGGATTCCTACGATAAGGCAGGAGCATACGGCATTCAAGGTGTTGGCGCTACCCTTGTGGAAAAAATCCACGGAGACTTCTTTGCCATTATGGGGCTTCCCATTTCCAGAGTTGTTCGTGCCTTAAGAAAATTTCATATTACAAGCGACCAATAAGAAGAGACACTCCTCTTGGCAAACTAGCAACACTCTTATTTGGTCTGCCAGAGAGGAGTTTTTGGTAAAAAATGAATATGATGATGATTAGAGATGTACCTAAAAGCGAGCGACCGCGGGAGCGAATGTTACGGGAGGGAGCGCAATCCTTATCAAACCAAGAGTTGATTGCCCTTTTATTAGGTTCAGGAACAAGGGATGAATCGGTTCTCCATCTATCAGGCAGGGTACTTCAGCATTTTGACGGGTTAAAACTATTAAAGGAAGCCTCCTTGAAAGAGTTGCAGGACATCCGCGGCATCGGTGAAGCAAAGGCGGTGCAGTTGAAGGCAGCCATGGAACTGGGAAAAAGGATTCAGAAGTTTTCTGTGGAAGAACGCTACACGATCCGCTCCCCAGAAGATGTAGCTAATTACATGATGGAAGAAATGCGCCACCTGACACAGGAGCATTTCGTATGTCTTTATCTGAATACAAAGAACCACGTCATGCATAAGCAAACGATTTTTATTGGAAGTCTCAACGCCTCGATCGTGCATCCGCGCGAGGTTTTCAAAGAAGCATTCCGCTATTCTGCCGCCTCCGTTGTCTGTTTACATAACCACCCTTCCGGAGACGCGTCGCCAAGCCACGAGGATATGGAAGTAACAAAAAGGCTTGTGCAGTGTGGAAAAATGCTAGGTATAGACGTTTTAGATCATGTGATCATCGGTGATCAAAAATTTTGTTCCATGAAAGAAAAAGGATATATTTAATAACGGGATTAACAATGAAAAAACAATAGAAAGGCAAAATGACACATCCATTGAATTGATTGATGTGTTATTTTGCTTCCTTGACAACTTTCCTAAACTAGCTCAGGTAAGATGCTTTTTACTACCATCCCTTAAGAACGCCTGCAAACCAATAGCGCCTTCAAGGAAATGGAAGTTTTTCTTTTCACGAGCATGTACATGTGATAGGCAATGTGGTAGGATGAAATGAGGATTTAATAGGAATAATTGAATAAGGCATAGTAAGAGAATACGTGATTATCGTACAGATAATTCTGTCAACTTTTTAGTAAACTTTTTGTATTGTGTCGTATGAAAATGCTACTATTTCCTAAAAATATTAAGTATAATTAACGATATGGATTTTGTTATTTATGAAGGGAGATTACATAGATGTTCGGTGGTTTTTCTAAAGATTTAGGTATTGATTTAGGTACAGCAAATACACTTGTGTATGTGAAAGGGAAAGGTGTTATTTTACGTGAGCCTTCCGTTGTTGCTATTCGTACAGACACAGGTTCTATAGAAGCTGTTGGTAATGATGCAAAAAATATGATTGGTCGTACGCCAGGGAACATTGTTGCCATTCGTCCCATGAAGGATGGAGTTATTGCCGATTTCGATACAACGGCAACAATGATGAAATATTTTATTCGACAAGCACTCCGTAACCGCTCGATTTTTACAAGAAAGCCTAACGTCATGGTTTGTGTGCCATCTGGCATTACTGCTGTGGAAAAACGTGCAGTAGAAGACGCAACAAAGCAAGCAGGGGCAAAGGAAGCATATACCATTGAAGAGCCGTTTGCTGCAGCCATCGGTGCTGACTTACCAGTCTGGGAACCAACAGGAAGCATGATCGTTGATATTGGTGGCGGTACAACAGAAGTTGCCATTATTTCCTTAGGTGGTATCGTAACCAGTCAATCTGTTCGTGTTGCCGGGGACGAAATGGATGAAGCCATCGCCCAGTATGTGAAGAAGAAATACAACTTAATGATTGGTGAGCGTACAGCAGAAGCAATTAAATTTGAGATTGGCTCCGCTGGAAAACCTGATACAGCAGACGAAATGGATATTCGTGGTCGTGACCTAGTTAGTGGATTGCCGAAAACCATTGCCGTTTCTGCTGAAGAAATTGCTAAAGCATTAGAAGATACTGTTGCTCAAATCATTCAATCCGTTAAGGATACATTAGAGCAGTCACCGCCAGAGCTTGCTGCGGACATTATGGACCGTGGGATTGTTCTTACAGGTGGTGGAGCTTTGTTACGTAATTTAGATAAAGTACTGTCTGACGAAACGAATATGCCAGTTCTTGTTTCAGAGAATCCACTGGATTGTGTAGCTATTGGAACAGGACGTGCATTAGAAAACTTACATTTGTTCCGTTCAAAGGCAGGGATTACTGTGCGTTCTAACAGAAAAGGATAAGTAGGTGTCGCAAATGCAGTCATTCACTAATAAGCGACTCATCATTTTGCTTGTTTGCATCATCATTCTCGTGGGGCTCATTGGTTATTCCATGAGTGAACGTAGATCACTTTCATGGCCGGAGCAGTTTATTCAAGACAGCGTCGGCTGGGTTCAGTCCGCCTTTTCAAGACCCGCTCATTTAGTAGCGGGTTTCTTTGAGAATGTGGAGGAAATGCGTAATCTATATGAAGAAAATAGAATCTTAAAATCCCATTTAGATGAATATGCCGTTCTTCAAGTAGAGTTGAATGAGCTTCGTAGAGAAAATGAAAGACTGATGGAAACAATCGATGTTAATGAAAGCTTGAATAATTACAATGTTCGTTCTGCCCTCGTCATTCACCGGTCACCAGACCGCTGGAATGAATTCATAGGAATTAACCGAGGAGAGCAACATGGTATAGAAGTTAATATGGCGGTCATGACCTCGAAAGGGCTCATCGGTAAAGTAAGGGAAGTTTCCCAGTTTACCTCGACTGTCCAGCTTTTAACAGACCAAGACCGTTCTAATCGGATCTCCGTTTTTGTGGACGGAAACGAAACGGTATATGGTTTTATTGAAGGGATAGACGAGGAAACAGGCTATTTACAGTTTACTAAAATTAATATTGATGCAGAGATTGAAGAAGGACAAGTTGTGGTTACGTCTGGACTTGGCGGGATTTTTCCAAGTCAGTTAATGATCGGAGAAATCGTTGACTATGAAACAGATGAATTTGGCCTTACCCAAACGGCGTATGTGGTGCCTTCTGCTGATTTTCGCAGGTTGGACTATGTACTTGTTATTGAGCGGGGAACCACGTCTTTACACCCTAGTTTAAATCCAGATATTGAAGGTGTGGAATCAGATATTGAGCCACCAGATGAAGAGGACGATGAGTCATGATAAGGTACTATATTTTTCTACTCCTCTTTTTCTTATTTATTATTGAAGGCACGGTATTTCAAATCTTTGCCCCTGACCAATATGGTGTCGAGTATTTATTTGTGCCGAGATGGGTATTTCTAGTTATTATTTTTGCAGGTATTTTCCGCGGTCGAGGTGTTGGTACCTTTTACGGAATTATCTTCGGTGTCATGTACGATGTTGTTTATACTTCCGTTTTAGGTATTTATGCTTTCGGGATGGGGTTAATCGCTTATTTACTTTCCATTTCTATCTCATTTTTTCAAAAACATTTAACCGTAGCGGTTCTTACTAGTTTACTGGCAATCACCATTCTGATTATTATGTTATGGAATGATGTACGTAGTAGGTTTAACTTCCATGCCACATGAGGAATTTTTGCATATTAAGTTTATACCAAGTTTCATATTAAACGGAGTACTTATTTCCGTCTTCGCCTATCCCCTTAGAAAATGGTTCTACTATATTCAAAAGAGAATGGCAGAAGAGGATTAACAGCAGGAACAAAAGGATTCCATAAGAGGTGAGAGAAACAGATGGCTCCCAAACAGGTAAAGAAACAAAATGTATTAATCAAAGGCACCAAGGATGGTCTTACCTTTTTCCTTAACGATCAATGTACATTTGACTCTCTCATTGAAGAGCTTCAGGATAAGCTCTCTGAGCGGCCAGTCAGCCTTACTACCGATCCAGGCTATGTAAAGGTGAAGGTTGTGGCTGGAAAAAGATATTTAGAGAATTCCCATCTTGATAAATTGGAAAAAACATTGTTTGAGTTTATTAAAGGTGTCATTATAACAGTTGAATCTGATGTTGTAACGAAAGCAGAAGCAGAGGAAATGCGGAAAAGTCTTGAAGTAACGCGACTGGTCAAAGTCGTTCGCTCTGGTCAAGTTTTAGAGGTGACCGGGGATTTGCTCTTACTGGGGGATGTAAATCCTGGAGCAACCATTAAAGCCACAGGTAATATTTTTGTAATGGGTAAACTGCAGGGCATGGCACATGCAGGGGCTGATGGGAATATAAAAGCAGTCATCTGTGCCTCCTCCCTAGCTCCTACCCAACTTAGGATTGCTGATATAATCAGGCAGTCGAGTACGGAGGAAATGGCTACTCCTAGAGTCATGGGTTGTGCCTATATAGGGGAAAATGCAAGGGAAATGATGCTGGAATCCATTCAAAAGCTAGTAAACATTCGACCAGATGTTTCTTTCGGGCTTACAAATGTAAATTAACAAGGCACGATTTTCATGATAAAATAAACAAGAGCACTTATTTATCCTATTACATATTTTCTAGTAGACTGTTAGGTTCGTAGAAAGGGGCGAGTTACTTGGGAGAGGCAATTGTTATAACATCGGGCAAGGGTGGCGTTGGAAAAACGACTACAACTGCGAATATTGGAACAGCTCTAGCATTATCAGGAAAAAAAGTTTGTCTAGTCGATACAGATATTGGACTCCGTAATCTTGATGTGGTTATGGGGCTTGAAAACCGGATTATATATGACTTGGTTGATGTTGTGGAGGAAAGATGCCGTCTACACCAAGCACTTGTAACGGACAAGCGCTTTGATTGTCTGAGACTTTTACCTGCGGCCCAAACGAAAGATAAATCGGCTGTACAACCACATCAAATGAAAAAGCTTATTGGTGAGTTGAAAAAAAGACTATGACTATGTGTTAATTGATTGTCCAGCAGGTATTGAGCAAGGTTTCCAAAACGCAGTTGCGGGAGCCGATAAAGCAATCGTTGTAACTACCCCGGAAGTTTCATCTGTGCGTGATGCGGATCGGGTAATTGGATTACTGGAACAGGAAGACATGGAATCACCAAAGTTGATCGTAAATCGTATACGTCCTCAATTAAGCAAAACAGGAGATACGATGGACGTGGAGGATGTAGTTTCCATCTTATCGATTGAGCTACTAGGTATTGTTATTGATGAGGACGAGGTTATTAAAGCCTCCAACAGCGGTGAGCCTATTGCCATGAATCCAAAATTCAAGGCTGCCATTGCCTACCGTAATATTGCAAGGCGAATTTGTGGTGAAATGGTTCCCCTCATGTCCTTGGATAATGATAAAGGGATGATTACCCGAATGAAAAAGTTTCTCGGCATTCGGGGATGATTTAGCTAAGTGTCTAGGAAATTCGACATTATTATTAACAATAAAGGGTTGTGGTGAATACACTGTATATCACCCCCTAAATATTATTTTCTTACCTCTAGTGGAGCAATATAGCCCTGCTAGAGGTATTTTTTTTGTTGATTTGAGAAATCGTAGATATTTGGATATAAGGGACGGGTTACATAAATGGACAAGCATCTAAATTACCGATAATGCTGGAAACTGAAATAATCATTATTTATGTTATGTAGAGGTTCTTCTTGAGAATGATACTCTGTCACATTTCCTTCACCAGATTGCAACAGAGTGTTCAAATGTGTGACATTCATCACACCTCACCTTGGTTTATACTTAAGTTGTAAGAGAGTTAGTGGTCACTCACTAAACAATCTAGACTAACTTAATCAACTAAGAGCACTCATACATTCTTTTATACAAAAATGATGACCAACTTTCTTTCAAATAAAATGGACCTAACTAGGAGGAATTTAACATGATTATGGAATTCTTAAGAAACAACAAAATCGCTGCTGGTATTTTAACAATTTTACGTGTATATCTTGGATGGCAATGGTTATCTGCAGGCTGGGGGAAAGCC
>JAJOJL010000126.1 GCA_021208645.1 Bacillus sp. (in: firmicutes)
TTTTATACAGAAACTATGGTTAATAAAGTTGATTTCAGCGTAAGGCACGACACTCCTCGAAAATGCTTCACATTTTCTTCGTGCGTGGGCAGACTCGAGGGAGCATCTCAGAGTCCTGCGGGAAAAGCAACGGCTAAGAGCGTTTACTTCATGAATAAGCTTCGATTTGTCTCGACGAAGGCAGAGACAGAAGAGACCGCAGGAAAAAAAGAGTGGCAATGGCTTCGCTCGTTGCACGTCAGCTTTGAGAAGAGCACTCAAAGCTGACATCAAAAACATGCAACGGCTACGCACATTGCTACGTCAACTGAAATGACGAACACCATGCCATTTCAGTTAACTCCGAGGAGGCTGAGGCGTTGCCCGCGGAAAGCGAGTGCCTGTAGCGGAAATCAACTACTTATTTATAGTTTCCTTTTATGGTGGTGGCTGTAAAGCCATGGTTGTTTTGAATTTCTAGATATTGCCAAGGCTTTGTACAAACATAAAAGGTGTCCCAAAAGGAGATAATCACTCCTTATGAGACACCTTCATCCATCAACACAAATTAAAAGATGTTAAACTTACCTTTCTTTAATACGAGTGGCATTCCACCTAATTGGAACAAATATTTATTATCAATTACCTTTTTCATTGCTGATGCAGAAGCTCCAAATAATTTTTTGTCACCAACTAATCCAATTGCTTCTTTACCGCCTAAGGAAGCAACAGTACCTTTAATTGCCGGTTTAAATGCTTCAAGCTTTTCCCTTCCAGCAAGAAGCGCTTTTAAATTATTGGAACAAGTATAAGCTTGCTGGATTGCTATTTGAGCAGTTGGTGGATAGGGACGATTGATCTCTTCATTAATAATTAACGCGCAATCACCAATAATGAAAATATCTTCATGCCCAGGTGCTCGTAAATCCTTCTCTACTTTAATACGGCCTCTCATTGTTTCAAATCCCGATTTGTCTAGGATAGAATTTCCACGAACACCAGTCGTCCAGACAACAGTACGTGATTTAATTTCTTCACCATCGTTTAATATTACTCCGTTCTTTGTAACCTCTTGGATCGGAGTGCTGATCCTAAAATCAACTCCCCTGCTTTCCAAAAGATTCATGGCATATGTTACTAAATCCTCATCAAATCCTGGTAATGCAGTTGGCGCAGCTTCCACAGAATAAATTTTTACCTTCTCCCTTGGAATATCATACTCTTCACAAAGCTCAGGCACTCGTTCTGAAAGCTCTCCTACAAATTCAATACCCGTAAATCCTGCCCCTGCAACAACAAAAGTTAATGCATCTTCATGCTTCTCCTCTGAGTTGTTATAGCTAGCAAACATATACTCAATATGTTCTCTAATTAATCGAACAGAATTCACACTTCGAATGGAGAAAGCATGTTCTTCTACCCCGGGGATACCAAATGTTTCTGGTTCCGATCCTAAACCGACCACTAAATAGTCATATTCTAATTCACCGTTAGAAAGAATCACCTTTTTTTCATCTTTCTTTATTTCCACCACGGATTCTTTTATGAAGTGGATTTTATTTGTATCAATAACGCTGTCAATGCGCATTCTTGTGCGGTCATGGTGCAATGTACCTGCTGCGGGTTCGTGCAACCATGTTGTTTGATAGTGATAATTGTGTTTATTCACTAAGATTATTTCAGCATCCCGATGTGCTCCTGCTTTTTGGAGACGGGATGCGGTCATTATTCCCCCGTAGCCTGCGCCTAAAATAACAATTTTGGGCTTTCTATTCATGTTTCTCACTCCATTTTTTTATTTCTTATTCTCCATTTTTCCCGACTAAATAACTTATCAACCATGTGTTTTTTTCCATGTACAAATGAAATGTTTGTGATATAATTCACGTAACATTCCATAAAAATGGATGAAGTCAGGAACTGTATTTATTTGTTTTTAATATTTCCACAGAGAATATATTTTTTATCTCTCTATTTATCATATGGTTATCAATAGGTTTTTTCAACCACTTTTTGACGATTTTATGAACTTTTTTCAGTAATATTGCATAATACTTTTACAAAATAGACATTTAAACTATAAATACCTTATAAAACGTGTTTATAATAAAATGTTAAGAATTTTCTAATTTGTGTGAGAAAGTTAACATGTACCCTTTTCACGTCAAGGTTTTACATTTATAATAAAAAAGTGGGTACATTGTCAAAATCATGTGGAGGTGTGAGGTTTGTCTACAGAAAAAAAAAGTATACGACGTTACGATTATTGGGGGAGGACCTGTCGGTATTTTCACTGCGTTTTATGGTGGAATGAGACAAATGAGCGTTAAAGTTATTGAAGCAATGCCGCAATTAGGAGGGCAATTGTCAGCGCTTTATCCAGAAAAGTACATTTATGATGTAGCTGGGTTTCCTAAAGTCAGAGCCCAAGAACTTGTGGATCAATTAGTGGAGCAGGCAATGCAGTTTGACCCTACCATTGTGCTAGAGCAATCTGTTGAGAAAGTAGAAAAAGGGGAAGATAACATTTTTACTTTAACTACAGATAAGGAAACTCACTATTCTAAAACAGTTGTTATCACTGCTGGTGTAGGAGCATTCCAACCACGTCGTCTTGAAGTTGAAGGTGCCGAAAAGTACGAAGGTAAGAATCTTCATTATTTTGTAAGCGATTTAAATAAGTTTGCTGGTAATCGCGTTCTTCTTTCAGGGGGAGGAGATTCTGCGGTAGACTGGACATTAATGTTAGAAGATATTGCTGAAAAAATTACGATTATTCATCGCCGTAATAAATTCCGTGCCCATGAGCATAGCGTTGAACAACTCATGAATTCCGAGAAAATTGATGTTAAAACACCTTATGTAATTACAAAGTTGTTTGGAAACGGTGATAAGATCACATCTGTTGAAATTAAAGAAAAAGATGGAGATAAAACTGAAACCATCGATATCGATACATTAATTGTAAACTTTGGATTTATTTCTAATCTTGGTCCAATTAAAGAATGGGGACTTGACATTGATAAAAACTCCATTGTCGTGAATCAAAAAATGGAAACCAATGTTCAAGGTATTTATGCAGCAGGAGATATTGCTACCTATGATGGGAAGGTAAAACTGATCATTTGTGGTTTCGGTGAAGCTCCTATTGCCATTAGTAATGCAAAGGCGTATATTGATCCAACTGCAAAATTACATCCTGGACACAGCTCAAGCATGTTCTAATAATAGAAAAAACGACCTTCCGGGAAGGTCGTTTTTCTTCGTCATTATTCAGGAAACCTTTAGCATTCTTCCGGTGTTCCAGCATTTGTTGCCGTTCTAAACGAGGATCCACAACCACAAGATGCGATTGCATTAGGGTTTTCGATCGTAAATCCGCCACCCATCATGTTTTGTTTAAAATCAATTTCCACACCTTCTAGAATCGGTGCGCTTTCTTTATCAACGGCAACATTTATGCCATGTTGTTCAAATGTAATATCTTCCTCAGCCGTTTCAGCATCGAAGCCCATCCCATAGGATAAACCGCTGCAACCGCCGCCTTTTACACCAACTCGCAAAAACACATTTTTATCCTCTTGTTCTTCCATCATCGCTTTAATTTGCGTTGCAGCAGCTTCACTTATTTTGATCATATTTATTTCACCCTTTCTACTATTACCGGATGTTATAATTAGTATATCCCTTCGCGAAAAAACCATCAAGTAAAGGGAACCTATACTTATCATATTACTGTTTTACCAAACTGGTTCAACACTGGTTCTGAGGGGGGAAAACTCGTAAACTATTATTACCATTGTCACTTTTGTAAAAATGATGGTAATATAGAGGAAGAGTTTCGACATGCGAAAAATGTTCGAATAAAAGCAGAAAAATGAAGCTTCAATATAAACTGTTCCCAACGAGATATACTACTATAACTGATGCTTCAACCTAATCAGGAGGGGAAGAAATGGAAACAATTATTTTAGATCAAAGCCTGCAGGATATAAAAGCAAAGGTCATGAATGGAGAAAGACTAACGATTGAAGATGGTCTTAAGCTGTATGAAACACCTGATTTGTTAGCCGTTGCTCAATTAGCAAATCAAGTGAATGATAAAATTAATGGTAATAACGTTTATTTTATCCAAAATATGTATATTAACCCGACAAATGTTTGTGAAGCATCCTGCTCATTCTGTGGCTTTAAACGAAAGCCTGGTGAAGAAGGAGCTTACACCATGAACGAAGAAGACTTATTAAAATATGTGGAAGAACGATGGAATGATAATATTCGTGAGTTCCATATTGTCGGTGGGCATAACCACGAGGTACCGTTTGACTATTATTTAGATACGATTCGTACATTGAAGAAGCACTATCCGCAATGTACTGTCAAAGCGTATACTGGTGCAGAAATTGAATTCTTCTCCCGTATTTCCGGCCTAACCATGAAGGAAGTTATCGAAGAGTTGATTAAAGCTGGACTGGACACACTACCAGGTGGTGGTGCTGAAATTCTAACGGAACGTTACCGTGAAAAAATGAGCCCGGAAAAAGCTTCTACTGATCAGTGGCTCGAAGCCCATGAAATTGCCCACGGTTTAGGTCTTAAAACACATGCAACTATGCTTTACGGATCCATTGAAACGAAAGAAGAACGCTTAATTCATATGGATCGATTACGACAGCTGCAGGACCGAACAAATGGTTATATGGTTTTCATCCCATTAGCCATGCAACCAAAAAGCATTAATGCTGGGTTGAAGCGCCGTACATCAGCATATGACGACTTACGTACTATCGCTATCAGTCGTTTAATGCTAGACAACTTTGATCATATTAAAGCCTATTGGATCAATATTGGCCCGCAGCTTACCCAAATGGCCTTAACATTTGGAAGCTCTGATATTCATGGAACATTAATTGAAGAAAGAATATCCCATGCGGTAGGGGCCCTTACTTCCCAAGGCTTAACAAGAGAGGAATTAATTTACCTTATTAAAGGCGCAAATAAAGTTCCTGTAGAACGAGACACATTCTACAACGTCATCAAAAAATACTAATAGTCTTGTTCCAAAAGCTTGGTTTTAAGCTTTTGGAACAGATGAATAAGGTCTAATAATTAAGGGTGTATTCCAAGCTACCTACTTGGAATACACCCTGTTTTTAATTTCGATCTACTTTTTTATGATATTCACCTTCACATATCGTCTCACATGGCCCTTTCATCCATACTCGACCGTCCACATCCCAAGTAATAAATAAATCGCCCCCAGCCAAATGAACTAAAACCTCATCCCCTTGTTTTGAAAAACCGTTAAGTACAGAAGACACTACAGCAGCACAAGCCCCTGTTCCACACGCTTGGGTCACTCCTGACCCCCGCTCCCACACTCGAAAATGCATTTCTGTTTCGGAAAGATGCTCTATAAACTCAACATTTACTCCTTCTGGAAACCTCGTATGCTTTTCAATAGCAGCACCAACAGTCGTCAAAGGGGCGTCTTGAATATTCTCCACATAAATTACAGCATGGGGATTCCCCATGGAGACAGCAGTTACCTGCCACTCCTCTTCTCCAACTTGGATTGATTCTTTGATTGCAGGTGATTCTGTTGCTCCCGTAAAAGGAATATCCACCGGACGCAATCGAGGAACCCCCATATCTACTGTAACAAGTTCAACTGTTCCCTTTTTATTTAAGGTTACTGAAGCTTGTACAATAACGCCTCCCATCGTTTCGATGGTCATGGTTGGCTTTTTCACTAGTTCCTTATCAAAAGCATATTTCGTAACACAGCGTAAGCCGTTACCACAATTCATCGCTTCCGATCCATCTTTATTAAAAACCCGCATTTTTAAATCGGCTACATCAGATGGCCCAATTAAAATAAGACCATCGGACCCTATCCCCGTATACATATCTGAAACCTCTACCGCTAATGAGGGCAGTTCTTCTTCTATCAAGGTTTCTTTAAACGCGTTCACAAAAATATACTGATTTCCCAACCCATGCATTTTTGTAAATTTCATTCTTTTACCTCCGTTACCTTAGTTTTTCATTCGCCCAAAAATAATCTTCATCTGCTTCTAAAATGGTCATCGTTTTTAAGCAACAAGGCATATTTAACCGTTGCTTCACCCCATCCTTCGCTTTCTCTAGCGACTCTTCTTTCATATGAGTAAGAACATTGGACGACTTACAATAAGGACACTCACCTATGTATATTTCCCCCATTTGTTTTTCATAAGGGCATGTATGATCAAATGGTATTGGCTTCATTTACAGTTCACCTTCACTTAATATAAGTTTTCTTCGCAGTTTAAAAACATTTTACCATAAGCTAAATCTAGTTGTGAAAATAAAGAAGCTGCCTAGAAAAGTAGACAGCTTAAAACATTGGATTTTCATCCAAATATTGATATATATTCTTCAGCAATTCATCATTCGTATCCCCTGTGACAACCTCTCCATTTACAAGGGCAAATCTCTTTCTTGAACATTGACCACAGAAGCTTAGGCAGCCGTATTCGATAACATCCAAGTTAGGATCTTTCTCCAATTCCGCTTTGACTGCCTGTGTCCCACTGGCTAAATTGCTGACACAGAATTCGATAATCGGTTTCATATTTTCACCTCAGTGCTAATACCATACATCTTTTATATCCTACCTGCTCATTAATTATTTTGTCAACATAATTACTTTTTATTGTAACCCCTTTCCCACATACAATAAGCAAAGTGTTATTGTTATTTTCTGAAAAACCTGTTACTATTTAAAATGGTTATTAAGTTATTCACGTTAAAAACTATAGAAATATATTTTAATAGTCTTTATTTTCTTTTTATTTTCCCCGCTTTAAACACGAGGAGGCAGGTTGTATGCGTAATTTATTAATATTAGGTGGCGGTTACGGTGGTCTGCGCGTCATCCAAAAGCTATTGGCAACAAATAATCTAAGGGATGTAACTATTACACTTATTGAGAAAGAACCGTATCATAGTTTAAAAACAGAATTTTATGCATTAGCTGCAGGAACAGTAGCAGATAAACATTTACGTATCTCATTTCCAAATGATGTAAGACTCGAATTAAAATTTGAAACCGTTTCCGAAATTTTATTAGAAAAACAAAAGGTGTTACTTTCAACGGGAGAGAAACTTCCTTACGATGACTTAGTTATCGGTTTAGGCTGCGAGGATCGATATCATGGTGTACCTGGGGCTCCTGAAAACACATTAAGTATTCAAAGTATGAGACGGGCAAGAAAAACATATCAAGTTTTGCAAGGTGTCCGTCCCAACGGATCTGTCGCTATTGTCGGAGCTGGCTTAAGTGGTGTAGAACTTGCTAGTGAACTTAAAGAAAGCCGCCCTGACTTAACGGTTATGCTTTTTGATAGGGGAAAAAACATTCTTTCCATGTTCCCTCCAAAACTCTATACGTATGTAACGAACTGGTTAGTAGATCATGATATTGAGATTATTAATGAGGCTAATATCACAAAGGTTGAAAGGGAAGTATTATATAATCACGGGAACCCAGTCCCTGCCGACGCTATCATTGGACGGCAGGAATCCAAGCCAATAAAATTGTGCGTCAATTGGACGTGGAGAAAGATAGTATCGGTAGAGTATTAGTCAATAAGTACTATCAGGTACCTGGTCATGAAGACGTTTTTGTTGTAGGTGACTGCGCTGCATTAAATCATGCACCAAGTGCACAACTAGCAGAATCACAAGCGGAGCATATTGCGATGTTATTAACAAAGAAATGGGCCGGCGAAGAGTTCCCAGATGAAATGCCAAAAATAAAACTAAAAGGAGTTCTAGGCTCTTTAGGAAAAAAACATGGCTTTGGTCTCATGGGGGGAAAAAAGCCTTAACTGGCCGAATGCCACGAGTGTTAAAGTCTGGAGTTTTGTGGATGTATAAGCATCATTTCGGGTATTAAGGATAATTGATTGTTGGGATGAAGCGAGGGTATTCGAATATTGAATATTATCGTTTTTTATTTGGAGGTGTGCTATTCTTTTTGCTTTGTTAATATTTTTGCTGTTTGAACTTTGGTGAGACCTTGAATTTACTTGCCATTTCCGCTTATTTACTTTTTAAACGGATGTTGGCTTCCTTTTTCCAATGTAACCTTCGTTTATTTGACGTTTAAACGGAGGTTTGACTCTCTTTTTACCTACAACCTCCGTTTATATGCCTTTTAACCGGAGGTGCGGCTCCATTCCCTCCCGTAACCTCTGTTTATCTCCCTTAAAAAATCCACAACTCTATCCACGATCATTACTGCGCCGCTGCTTCTTCAATTTCCTTATAGATCGTCGTCAGTTTCGGATTCCCTTCCCCTACAACCTTGCCGTTTAATACAACTAACGGATAAAAATACTCATCGTCCAGAATTGTTTCAGAAAACATTCGCTGTTCTTCCGTCTCCGGCTTCATAATGTCGCAGTATTCAAAGACAATTTCCATCTCTGGAAACTTTCGGTTTACCGCTGCCTCCAACCACTCTTTCGTTTCCAATGAACCTGGCAAATGGATACAACTAGCACATTTTTGTTCAGCACCGTATACTGTAATATATATAGACATGAATTATTCTCTCCTTCACACTCAACTTATCAACCTAATATTAACATACCCGAACTAACATACTAAAGTTAACTGTATTGACACATTTAAAACACTAAAAATAAGTTGAGTTCATGGATTTTTTCTTAAATGGATATTATAATGAATGTAAGAAAGGAGTGTTGCAAAAATGGCAAACGCAACGATGGAAGAACAAGTACAAGAAGTACTAGATAAATTACGTCCTTTCCTTCTACGTGACGGAGGAGACGTTGAGCTTGTAGGAATTGATGAGGATGGCGTAGTAAAAGTACGATTAATGGGGGCATGTGGCTCTTGCCCAAGTTCTACAATCACTTTAAAAGCTGGTATTGAGCGCGCTCTTCTAGAAGAAGTTCCTGGAGTTACTGAATTAGAACAGGTATTTTAATTCCAACCTGTAAATCACAAACTTTAAACGATGGCAAATATGCTGAAATGAGAATGGCAGGCTCCCAAAAGGTATAATACCTTTGAGCCTGCCTTCATTGCGTGTAAAACCAGCTATATATCCCATATATTCCCAGCCCTAATGATCAAAAATCTCTCCATTAACCATCGCCTTCGGTTTTTCCCCCTTAACTACTCTAACTATATTATCACTGGCTAACTGTGCCATCGCTAATCTTGTTTCTTTACTAGCGCTGCCAATGTGGGGAAGTGCCACTACATTTGGAAACCTTAATAAAGGATGGTCATTACTAATGGGCTCGTCTTGAAAAACATCTAAGCCTGCTCCTGCAATTTCTTTTTCAAATAACGCTTTCTCCAATGCCTTCTCATCGACCGTGCCGCCTCTGGAAACATTAATAAAAAAGGCAGAACGCTTCATTTTTTTGAACGTATCCCAATTAAACATTTCTTTTGTTTCATCGGTCAATGGAGTTAAACAAACAATATAATCAGCGTTCTCGACTAAATGGTCAAAGCTTGCGTATTCCGCACCAAGTTCTTCCCCTTGCTCGCTTCTAGAACGATTATAGTAGAGTACATTCATATCAAACCCCTTTGCCCGTTTAGCAACGGCCACTCCAATTCGCCCCATTCCAACGATTCCTAAGGTTTTCCCATAAATGTCAGTACCTGCGAGTAATAAAGGACTCCAGTTTTTCCAATGACCGTCCTTCACAAAATCTGCTGCTTCCATTAATCTACGACCTGTAGCCATTAACAGAGCAAAAGTTAAGTCAGCAGTCGTTTCTGTCAAAACATCCGGAGTATTACAAACGGCTATTTGCCTTTTAGATGCGGCCGTAACATCTATATTGTCAAACCCAACTGCCATATTAGCAATAACCTTTAAGTTTGGAGCTTGATCTATCAGCTCTTCATCAATTTTATCTGACAGCATGGTGTACAAAGCATCTGCCCTACTGGCTTCATCGAGCAATACCTCTCTAGGAACTGGCTCCTCCTCCTTCGGCCATACCCTTACATGGGCAATTTCCCTTAAAGGCATAAGCGCTTCTTCAGGCACTTGCCTTGTAACAAACACAAATGGCTTTTTCATTCATCCAACACTCCCCTCTCTTTATAATTATACACCTGATTTTTCCAAGAAAAAAAATAAAAGCACAGCTAACTAAAAAGTTGCTGTACTTTGAAGGGGAGTAGTTTGCTTATCCTTCAACCAATCTGGCAGCTGGAGTTTCTCATTTTGCTTTTGAAGCTGTTTAGCAACATAAACAATAACCTTTTCATACTCATCTGTAGTATTGAAAATTGTTAAACACCGCTCTATCCACTTCTCATCATTTGTTTCATAGTATCTTTCAATATGATCGAAGTAATGACTAGGAAACATAAGCCTGCCAATCAACTGCATTTGTTCAGCAGATGATAAAGGATAGATAGACTCATAATCATTTAAAAAATCGTTAATTTCTTCTCTACATTTATCAGTCCAACCATATTCCAGCCATAAGTAGCGAATATACTCACCTAGGTCTCGAGTGAAATGATCATAAATAAAATCCGTCGGTACCTTCACCCTCGAAGAGTTCCCTTCCTCAACAGTTAACCAGGTGGACTCTTTAAATCGATTATGGCAAATAGTTAGGTATTGATTGACAGCAGCCTGAGGGTAATCAATAACAATATCCGTTAAATATTGAATGGCATTTTCCGTCACCCCCATAAAATAAGGGAAAGTGAGACAGAACTCCTCATCAATGGGTGTCTTTCTTTTCTTCTTCATGATATGAACGAACCAGCTTTCCAGTTGGTCTAATCGTCTTTCCCACCTGTCCTTCCATGGGGTAAATTCCTTGTTCTTATCAGGTTTATAAAAACGACCAAGCTGGTGAAACTGAGCAAGGCGCCTTCCTAGGGACTCGTGTTCCATCATACCTTCATTTAATCCCGGGACACTGAGAACAACTGCTTCTTTATCATCAACAGGAATCAATTGTCTCTTTCCTTCTTTATTTTTCACGAAACCTGCCATGTTCGTTTCTCCGTAATAAAGAAGTAACTCCCACATGGCTACCATGTCCCCGAGATTTCCTTTTATATTTCGATCGATGGGGCGTACCAAATACATTTCACCTTCAGAAAAAACCAAGTAATCCCTGCCAATATTTGTAATTGCATTAGTATAAATACCATAGCGGTCATATAATACCTTCTCTAACAACATTGTGCCACCACCTTCCGTTCCTCTTATAGAGCCCAATTTTACAAGCTATTTAATGAGCTTGTTAAACAGAGTCGATCCAATGTACGTAGTCGTCCTATTCATTTAATTGCTGAAATACATGAGTTTCTTCAGTCAGTGAACATACATCGAAGCCTTGCCCTAATATCGTTTCTATAGTCTATGACCCAAAGGCCTATTTTGTTCACACAGAAGGGTGCAATGAGATTTAACATTTTTCAGCAAGAAGTCGCCAAAATTTCACTAGCAATTAGGCGGAGATGTTAACAGTATAAATCCTTTCATTTTCACCAAAACTAGACGAATAACATATACTTTTCGCAAAGACATATTTAGGGTGATGAAGGTGAAGCAAAACAAAGAATTTATTACAAAAACAGCAAAGGAATGGCTCCTTGAAAGGGGAGTTACGGTCAAGGAAATTGCCGATTTAGTCTATTACTTACAGGAAAAATATGTAGCTAATTTAACACTAGAGCAATGCATTGATAATGTGGAAAAGGTGTTAAAAAAGCGAGAAGTTCAAAATGCGATTATGACTGGAATACAATTGGACCGTCTAGCAGAGAAAAACCTTCTTGATCCTCCATTACAGGAAATTGTAGAGCGGGATGAAGGACTATACGGTGTGGATGAAGTCATTGCCTTGTCCATTGTAAATGTCTATGGCTCCATTGGTTTTACAAACTACGGCTATATTGATAAACAAAAGCCTGGTGTACTACAAAGGTTAAATGACTAAGAACTTTGGCTGTAATACGTTTTTAGATGATATTGTTGGGGCAATTGCGGCGGCAGCCTCAAGCAGGCTTGCCCACGGTGAAGAGGATTAATTGACAGTCTAAGAAGAATAAAGTCGCGGAACGCTGTCATACCCGTTCTGCGACTTTTTTATGGCTAACGTGAAAATAGTATCTTTAGAACTTCCAGTCATCTAATGAATCAATCGCCCATGTAGGCTGTACTTCCACCCCTTTCAAATGCTCCCTTAAGGTAACTCCCGTATGGACGATAATCGTATCCATACCGCCATTTATCCCTGCGAGAATATCCGTATCATAGTTGTCTCCGACCATTACCGTTTCCTCAAGACTTGTTCCAAGAACCTCCAAAGCTTGCTTTACAATAATGGCTTCCGGCTTGCCTATAAATACAGGCTTTACACCTGTTGATTTTTCCACAACAGAAGTTAAAGAACCGTTCCCTGGCATTAGTCCCCTTTCTGTGGGAAGAGCTAAATCCCCATTGGTAGATAGAAATGCAGCACCTGCCCGAACTTCTAAACAAGCGCGAGCCAATTTCTCATAGGTGATATTTCGATCGATTCCCATAACGACTACTTGAGCACCTTCCTCCACGAGGGGAAAGCCTTTTTCCTGCAAAGCTATTTCCAATCCCTCTTCACCGATCATATAGACGCTAGTTTCGCTGCCATACTTCTCTGCAATAAAATTTGCTGTCGCCATGCTTGTTGTAAAAACATGTTCAGGACCTGCTGGAATATCCATTCCCAATAACTTATCCGCTACTTGTTCAGGTGTTCTCGATGAATTATTTGTAACAAATAAATAAGGCAAACCTTTCTTTTCTAACGCTTTTATAAAATGGGAGGCCGCTTCAATCTTCTCTTCCCCTTTGTACATTGTTCCGTCTAAATCAATTAAATAACCTTTATAATCACGCATTATATGTATTCTCCTTATCAATAATGATCGTTTTAATAAAAACATCGTCACTCTGTAGAGTGACGATGTTTTTATTGGCTCTTATAAATTTTATAATAACAATGGGAGTCATGTCTAGTTGACATACAACTAATACATTCTATTTTTTCAGTACCTAACACGTCTTTAAACAGTTCAAGTTCAGCATCGCAGATATAAGGAAATTGTTTTGCAACTTCTGCAATGGGACAATTAAATTCCTTAAAGGTAAAACTTCCGTCATCTTCTTTCATGACTTCAACCATATATCCTTTTTCACTTTGAAGCTTGGCTAATTCATAAACCTTGTCCTCAAATGATCGTAATCCTAGTTTCTTTAAATATTTTTCCCTTTGTCGTTCCATTCTTCTTTGAAACAGTTGCTTGATTTTTTCCTCACCATCAGTTTCCTTTAAATCCGTTAATAACTCGATGGTTAAAGTGCCATAGTCCCTTGGGAACATTTCCTCTCCATACATAGATAATTGGTACACATTGGTTGGACGGCCCATTGCTTGTCGCAAAAGTGTCGTCTCAATAATTTCATCTCTCTCTAATGTGTTTAAATGCCTTCTTACCGCCATTTCCGTAATATCTAATTCTAGAGCAATCGCCGAAACAGTTAATTGATTTCTTTTCTTTAATAAACTTAGAATTAGATCCCTTGTTGAGGTGGTTTTCGTCGCCATCTTCCTCACCTTCCTTCTGCCTTTATTGTATCTAATTGGCAGAGATTCGTAAATTTCATTACTAAAATGTTTAAAAAGATGACTTATTTTTTTCAAACAATGTCCATTATGTGACTTTTTGAACTTTTTATAATGAATATATTGAATAAAAATGAGCATTGCATATGTCGAAAACCATCAAATTATGGGGAAATTATTTTTAATCCTTATTTAGGAAGAAAGGCAGAAACTGGACCTAATTCACTTTCTAAGTAACGACGGACTTTTTCAGGGAATAATCCGATTATTTTCAGTTCTTTTTGAAGAAGTTTTGCCATTTGTAGATGATCAATTTCCATGTAGTTTTGCAACAGTTCCTTACGTAACTTGATGATATTCTTATAGGATTTCTCTTCTTCCTTAAGAAGGACCCTTTCATCAATTAAAATATCTATCACATCATTATAGCTGCCTGGATCTCTCATAATAAAACCATCAATAAGTTGATTCCCAACGTCCATCATTACTTCAATCATCATATGTGCAATTCGTTCAAGAGCCAATTTCTCCACAGAAGATTCCCATTCTGCCTGTTGTGAAAAAACATGATTTATTTCTTCTAAGTATTGAAGCCGCTCCTCTAATAGCTTTCTGTCTACAAAATACATAAAATCACCTTTTCCATAAATTATCCTATAATAGTATAGCACATTACCTCAGAAATCCTTGTATTTTATAACAAATTCATTAATATCAATTTATTTACTGTATTTTTTCTGTTATCATGATGTAGATATTGTAATAACTGGGGGAATGATCGTGGATCGGGAATTAGCTTTAGAAATTGTCCGAGTGACAGAAGCAGCTGCCTTAGCTTCCGCTCAATGGATGGGTAGAGGAAAGAAAAATGAAGCAGACGACGCTGCAACGACAGCCATGAGAGAAATGTTTGACTCGGTGAATATGAAAGGAACAGTTGTCATCGGTGAAGGTGAATTAGACGAGGCACCAATGTTATACATAGGAGAGGAACTAGGAACTGGACATGGACCTGAAGTTGATATCGCTGTTGATCCATTAGAGGGCACAACTATTGTTGCCAAAGGGCACCAAAATGCAATGGCTGTTATTGCCATTGGTGATAAAGGGACATTGCTCCACGCACCTGATATGTATATGGAAAAAATTGCGGTTGGTCCTGAAGCTGCTGGTTTAGTACGTTTAACAGACCCCATAGAAAAAACCATTGATATTGTGGCGAAAATGACAAATAAGCGTGTAAGGGATGTAACGGTTATTATTCAAGAACGCCCAAGACATGACGAGTTAATTGAGAGGATACGAAATAAAGGTGCACGGGTAAAGTTATTTGGTGACGGAGATGTTGCTGCTTCCATTGCAACTGTACTTCCTCGAACAGGGATAGACTTGTTTGTAGGGACTGGTGGTGCTCCTGAAGGAGTTATCTCTGCTGCAGCCATCAAAGCTCTTGGGGGTGACATGCAGGCCCGTCTCGTACCCATGAATGAGGAAGAGCTAGCACGATGCAAAAGGATGGGAATAGAAGATCCTTCCCAAGTATTGGAGCTGAATGATCTTGTTCGTGGGGATGATGCCATTTTTGCTGCAACAGGCGTATCCTCAGGTGAATTACTGGAAGGTGTACGTTTCCTAGGCGGTGACACCGTCGAAACAGATTCCATTGTAATGAGAGCAAAAACAGGAACAGTAAGATATATAAAAGCACAACACCGCTTGAGTCAAAAGCCACATCTTGTGATTCATGGCGATTAAGAATTAATATGGGTATCCCTTATGCTCAGAATTAACTTTTATTTTTTAATTGAAGTGTTGATGAGATCGAAGCGAATGAGACTCCAGCGGGAAAAGCAACAGCTAAGAGCGTTTACTTCATGAATAAGCTTCGATTTGTCTCGACGCATTTGCTACATAGCAAAGCTAGCAGAGGAAGAGACAGAAGACCCCGCAGGGTGGGGTTCCCGAGGAGGCTGAAGCGTTGCCCGCGGAAAGCGAGTTCGAGAAGATCTCATAAACACTTCACCATTTTGATAAATTTATTATGATTCAGAGTTAGAGGAATACTCAAAAGAAATAATTATAAAAGGAGCGAATTAAATGTCTGAAAAATTTTCCTATATGATGAAGTAGAAGATACTAGAACACGTTATGTGAGCTTTATGGGAGAGAATCAGCGGTTCGATCTAATCATCATGACTACTGATCGATACTATGGAAAAAAGCTCGTCCTAGACATTCAGTCTAACCGTTTTGCCATAATTGGTCAGGACGACTTGGACGAACCAGGATACTTGGAGCACGCATATAACTTAAATGACGAAGACGGACAAGAGCTTAGAGACTTTTTGAATGAAGTAATCTAGAAGATGTCCTAAAGGTGGGAGTTCCCCTTTAGGGCCATCCCCACAACTAAATTTTCCCACCATGAATAACACCTTCTTACACATACTAAATTTTAAGGAGGTGTTTTCAATTGAAATCAAAGGACGAACAAAGGGATGAACATCTCTATGCAGACTTTATTGCAGTCGAGAAAAACAGAAAAGAAATAATACCAGAAGCCACACCTGATGGACCTTACGGATCACCGATTCAACCACCTGAAGGTAGCAAAAGTACACCATGGACAGAAGGCCAGCAAGCAATCAGTGCCTTCACTTACGAAAATAGAAACCTCCATCAAAACTTAGAACGAAAAGACCCAGGTCATCATCCAACCCATGATGACAAACGCTTAGATAAAGGCCGACCATACTAAAGCAACCCCCTTAAAAGGGTGAACTTCCCTTTTGAGGGGTTTGCGATGCAATGAACGGAGCCGTCGCAATCTTTTAAAGCCAGACAGGAGTGGGTTTTTCCTGTCTGGCGAGCGACGTGCGCAGTCATTGCCATAATAAAAAAAAATAACCTCATAGGACGAACTTCCCTTCCTACTGCCTTGAGCAGGTTCGCCACTCGTTGCCTTCCTCAACCTGCCCTAACTTAGCTTTTTTGGGCAAGTTGCTCAAGCTTTCTCCTTTCAACCTGCTCTAACTTGACCTTTTTGGGCAAGTTGCGCGAACTTTCCTCTATCAACCTGTTCTAAAATTCCACCAACATTAGCAACTTCCCTATAAAGCTAACCCCCACCCTTATTAGGTAGCTAATCACGGCAGCTTATTTATACTCAATTCTTCCGCTACGGCTTCTTCTAAGTAAGCTTTCATCTCCTCAAAGGAATGGACGTACATTTCCTCTCCACTTTGAACATGACTAAGCTTAATGCGGTAGCTACCTTCTCCCTGTACCGCTTCTGTTCGCATTATTCGGACGACGTATGAGGAAACAAAATCATTCATGAAGACACCCCTTCTCCCTTCTTCTTTTTAATAGAAAACTTTTTCTTAATGGTCCCTACAATTCCAGCAGGGAAGAAGAGGATGATCAAAATAAATACGACACCGAACATTATGACCCAGCGCTCAAATATAGGGTGCACATGGGATAACCCCATTAAGTAATGGGAGGAAACCTCTACAACTGCAGCTCCCACAATCGGCCCTAGCAATGTCCCTACTCCACCAATTACGGTCATGAGAAGGACATCGATGGTGTTTTCTACCCCTAGTACGCTGTCAGGACTTACGAAACGGATAGATATTGCGTAGACTACTCCCGCCAATCCGGCCATTACACCAGCAACAATGTTGGAAATCAGCTTATAATTTAGTACATTAAACCCTAATGAGGCTGCGCGGTCTTCATTGTCCCGGATTGCTTGAAGGTCCTCCCGACTGGCGAATCTATGAATCTCTTCAACAGTAGGAACATGGCACCAAAAAAAATTAAAGCAATATAGTAAACATGTTTTCGATCTAATAGATTAATAAACCCAAACAAATCTCTCGACATAGTAGCTGTAAAATTAAAGCCATCGTTCCCCATTGTCATGGATCGCCACTGCTCGGCGATAATCACAAAGATCGTGGCCACAGCCAAGGTAATAAGGGCGTAAAACGTATCCCTAAGGCGGAGAGACAACAATCCTACAAAGAGACTTAAGACAAATGTGATGGCAACTGTTAATAACAGAGCTAATAAAAAAGCCTCCTTCACCACTTGGTACATGTCTTGCTGCCAAGGCAAAACAATAGGCACCAATCCCAAAAAACATGGCATGACCGAAAGAGATAATTCCCGTATAACCGAGAAGTAGATTGTAGCTCATGGCAAACACGGACCAAATAAAGATATTCGTAAGCAAAAACAAGGTGCTGTTTTTTGTAATGAAAAAAGGTACGACAAACAGAGCGATGGCACATAATAATAAGAACCCATTCTGCCAGGATAAAGACTGGAAAGGATTTAGCTTCGTACTTGTGGGCACAGTCGGATATACGGTTTTTTTCGTCGTCGAGTTCATAGCCATATCACCTCGTTGCTCCTAATAATCCTGTAGGTTTAATGAGAAGTACTGCCGCCATAATGATCATGTTTACGGCTAGTGATCCTGGTGGAAAATAGTAAGCCATGTAAGCTTCTGATAAGCCAACCAAAACTGCTGCAATGGCTGAGCCGGCCACACTTCCTAACCCACCGATTGCCACAACAATGAAAGCAATAAGCATAAGATCAAGCCCCATACCTGGGTTCACCTGTCCTTGGAATGGCCCCCACATGAAACCACCAATACAGGCAAGCATCGTTCCAAAAATGAAAACGAGAGTAAATACCTTTCTAACATTAATCCCTAACGCTTGAATCATGTCACTGTTTTCTACCCCGGCCCTTACGACTATGCCAATTTTTGATTTTTTCATCATAATTAGTAAAAGGGTTAGTATGATGGAGCTAAAAATGATAATAAATACCCGATAATAGGTGAGTCGTACATCACCTACGAGAAATGCTCCCTGTAAAAATTCTGGCTGGACGACACGAATGAGATTCGGTCCCCAAAATACCTTTACTAGCTCCATCACAACGAGCATGACCCCGGTCGTAATTAAAATTTGCCGCAAATGATTGCCGTAAACCTGCCGGACTGTAAACCGTTCTACGAGATAACCTAAAACAATACCAATGAGGGCTGCTGCTCCCATACCAATGAAAAAGTTAAAATTTCCCCATGGAGAGTTCCAGCCGCCTATTAAAATGTAAACCCATGTTCCCATATAGGCCCCGAACATGAATAACGCCCCGTGGGCAAAGTTTAATACGGACATAAGTCCAAAAATTAGTGAAAGTCCTGCAGCAAGGAGAAAGATTAACATCCCTGTTGCCAATCCGTTAAAAACTAAAGTTAAATGGAGCTCCATCCTGTTCACCTCCTAATTGATTCGTTTAAGCGATTCCTAAATATTTTTTCCTCAAGCCTTCATCGTCGCGAAGAAGCTGCATTTCTCCTTGGAAGACCGTTCTTCCTTCATCAATCATGTAGAAGTAATCTCCTAATTGACTGGCCATAATAAAGTTTTGTTCCACAAGGAGGATCGTTGTTGTTTCACGAATAATGTTCATGGCTTCCATTACTTTCTCCACCATGATGGGAGCCAACCCTTTTGAGGGCTCATCTACGAGAAGAAGAGGTGTTTCATTCACCAACGCTCTCGCGATGGATAGCATTTGCTTTTGCCCCCCTGACAAGTTGCCACCCTTTCGTTTCCATGCCGCTTTTAAATCAGGAAACAAGTCAAGGAGCCATTCCTGTCTTTCCAGCGTTTTCTTGTCTTCCCTTCGCATGGCTACCCGCATATTTTCTTCTACCGTAAGACTTGCAAAAATATCCTGGTCTTCCGGCACGTAGCCAATCCCTTTTTTTGCAATGGAGTAAGGAGGCAACCCAGCGATGGATTCTTCTTGGAAGGTAATTTCACCGGTCATCTTCGGATAAAACCCCATGACGGAGCGAATTGTCGTTGTTTTACCAGCACCGTTTCTGCCCAAAACAACCGTAACACTTCCCGTCGGCACTTCTAGATCAACCCCCTGAAGAATGTGAAACTGTTCAATATGGGTGTGTAAGTTATTAATCTTCAGCATCGTAAAGGCCTCCTAAGTAAGCGGATTGGACTTGTTCGTTGTTCATAATGTCCTGTGGTGAACCGTCTGCCAGCTTTTTGCCGTGAAACAGGACAGCGATAGAGTCCGATAAATGTTTTACAAGATCAATCTTGTGTTCAATAAGGATGATGGTACGATCCCGCTGATCGCGGATTCCTTCTATCACCTCAATAATTTGCGGTACCTCATCAATGGACATTCCTGCTGTTGGTTCATCTAGTAACAAGAGTTGCGTATCTAAGGCGAGAAGGATAGCAATTTCTAGCTTCCGTTTTTCCCCGTGGGCTAAGTTAGAGGCTAATTGCCCTGCTTTCCCCTCTAGCTTCACAGTTGAAAGGGCCTCGAATGCTTCTTCCTCCAGATGCTTAAAATGTTTAAAGTGGCGGAACATAGAATAGTTAATATTATATTTTGCCTGTACAGCTAGGCGGACATTTTCTAACACAGTTAAGGTTGGAAATACGTTCGTAATTTGAAAGGACCGGCCAATCCCCAGTTTCGTACGCTTATGGGGAGGCAGTTTCTGAATTTCTTTCCCTTTGAAAAAAATTTGACCGCTTGTGGGCTTCATTTGTCCTGACAGTAGATTAAAAAAGGTGGTTTTCCCTGCACCGTTTGGCCCAATAATGGATTTAAGCTCCTTGTCATAAATGGTCAATGATACATTTCCAACGGCCGTATGTCCTCCAAAGGACTTGGTTAAGTCAACCGTTTCAATAATTTTTCCCCTCGTATCTTGTTGGGTCTCTTGTTTGGCGTCAGTCGTTTGAGAAGTTGTCAACGGAGGTCCTCCTTCCTGTTGTGAATGGGCAAGCCCCCTCCCTTGATGGAAGAGGGACTTGCAACCGGTTAAGATTTATTAGTTTCTAATGGGTGGCGCCGTATCCTCTGGTGATAACTCACGGATCAGCACCGGTAATGGGTAGTCGTAATCAGGATGTTCTTGCAATTCAATAGCATACAACGATTGCAACGCTTGGTGATCCTCTGAGCGGAAAGTCATTGGTCCCTTCGGAGAATCGAAAGTCATTCCCTTCATGGCTTCACGTAAAGCATCGGCACTGGCATCACCATTGGTCTGGGTCAAAGCTTCAACTGCCGCCATGGCACTGGCCATCCCACCAGCAGTAAATAAGTCTGGGACTTCTCCGTTATGACGCTTCTTGTGCTCCTCTACTAGGAAGTCGTTTACTGGGTTGCTTGGCAATGTATAATGGTAGACAGTAAATCCTTGCATGCCAATTAAATCATCCATTGTATAGAGAGCAGCAATATCCGGTGCTCCTGTGGAAATTGTAATACCACGCTCTTGGACTCCCATATCTTTCAAAGCTTGCCAAGGTGAGTTTGCCCCTGCCCAAATAACGAATAAGTACTCTGGTTTGGAATCAATAATTCGCTGTATATTTGCCGTAAAGTCAGTAGCATCAGGCGCTGGGAATTCTTCAAGGACAATATTTGCCCCTAATGCTTCCGCCGCTTCCTTAAATGCTTCTGCCCCATCCAATCCAAAGGCATAGTTCGGTGCTAAAATGGCAATGTCCGTACCTTCACTGGCGATGGCAGCAGCACCTGCTACAGCATCCTGGGAAGAGTTTCTGCCTGTTCTGAAAATAAATGGATTCCATTCTGAACCTGTAATAGCATCGGCAACGGCCGGCTCCACAATCATGATTCGCTCGTACACTTCAGCTAAAGGTAGTACTGCTAAAGTGTCACCACTACTCGCTGCCCCAACGAGGATATCAACCTCTTCATTTTCATAAAGTTCCGTTGCTTGTTGTACTGCTACTTGAGGGTCCGTTTGTGTATCACGAATAATAATCTCGATTGGTCTGCCATTGACTGCACGAGTTCCATCCGTTGCATAGTCGAGACCGATCTCAAATCCTTTGATCATTTGATGACCGTAAGCTTCTAAAATACCTGTCTGAGAAGTGAGGATCCCAATCTTAATCGGATCGCCAGTTACTTCCGCCGTTCCTTCATCGGTAGTATCATCTGTTTCAGACGTATCTCCTCCCGCGTCAGCTCCTGGTGCTGGGTCTGCATCGGTACCTTCATCACCGCAGGCCACGAGCATCACTAAAAATAAAGACATGAGTAACAATAAAAATGACTGTAAACCCCTTTTCAATGTGTTTCTCCCCTTTCAGATTCTCCTCTTTTGAACTTGGGTGATCCAAGTGATGTTAGTCTACCTTCTTTGAGTTACAAATGAGTTTCATTTTTATTTGTTTATTATAAATATTCAGATATTTAATGGTAGAAAAATAAGCTGAAGTACGCTTTTCACATGGATCTAGTTCCACCTTAACGTTGTGGCAGCCCATGTGTATCCCGTCCCTGCACTAACGGCAACAATAACGTCTCCCTTCTTCATCCGATTTTGTTTTTCTGCAAAATGAAGACCAACTAATGGGTCCAATGCTGACATATGGCCGTGATGATCTAAGTACATGGCTTTTTCTTCTGGTAAATTCAACCCTTCCAACAGCTGTAAAAACATGGACCGTTTCGTATGGAGGGGAAGGAGCATATCAATGTCCTCAATTCCGTACCCGCTTTTTGCTAATGATTGTTTAATGACGTTCAAAAAATTCGGTACAGACACAGGATCAAGCCTTTCCTTCATACTTAGTGGGTCCTGTACATCAATATAGTGCTGGCGGTTTTCTACGGTTTTTATGCTGGCAGGATGGACCGTTCCTCCTGCTGGTACAAGGACATCTCTCCAGAACGAGCCATCGGTGTGAATGGCGGATTCTAAAATTTCAAACTTCCCTTCCTGTTTTGTTAACAGGGCAGCTGCCCCACCATCAGCAAAGTTGAACATGAAACGAGATCTGGGATTCTCGTAATCAATGATTTGCGACTCCTTACAACCTGCTACTAAAAGAAGGTTCCGGCATGTTGGATCAGCTTTTAACATATCCTTCGCTACCTTTAGGGCTACTGGAAAACAAGAGCTCACATTCATGATTTCAAATGCGTAGGCATTTTTGGCTCCTAGCTCATACTGAATCTTCGGTGCAATGGGCCAGACGGAATAATCCTTATGGGGACTTCCGAAATAGATAATGCCGACAATTTTTAGTGGGTCTACAGTGTCTAGTAACGGTTTTGCTGCTGCTACAGCTAAATCGGACGCATGCATGGAGTCGTCTGACACATGTTTTTGCCGTAAGCCAAACTTATCCTTTATAACTGCTTCAGGTATTGTTGTCTTTATGGATAAGTCGGCAGCTGTTTCCACATGGGGTGGAAAGTACAAACTCGTTTCTAAGATCCGGCTCATATTTTTCCTCCTTCCTCTGGTACCATCATCCGGCCAACTCCAGCTAAAACAACTTTGCCTTCCTGATTTGTGCAGGTCGTTGTTAAGGTGAGGATTCGTCGGTTGGTATCAACTTCTTTAATGATTGCCTTTGCCGTTATGGTGTCTCCAATATAAACGGGGTGCTTAAACTGCAATGTTTGATCCACATAAATGGCCCCTGGTCCTGGCAGTTCCATACCAAGGAGGCGAGATAAGTAGGTTGTCGTTAATATTCCATGGGCGATGCGTTGGCCAAATCTTGTATCTTTCGCATACTCCTTATCTACATGAATGGGGTTGTAATCTCCACTCAGTCCTGCGAACATGACCACGTCTGTCTCCGTTACTGTTCTGCTGAAGGAAGCCTCTTGCCCGATTTTAAAAGGTCCAAGTTCCATTTAATTCACCTCCTGTTTCGGTGTGCCGTAGGTTCTTGCTAGAGCTGGTTTATCGATTTTTCCCGTTGCATTCTTAGGTAGAGATTCAACGAAAATAAATTTGGCCGGTACTTTATAACGGGCAAGGCGTTGCTGGCAATGTCTTTTTACATCTTTTTCTGTTATCGCACCTATCGTTTTCGGTGCAATAACCGCTATTGGCACCTCTCCCCACTTTTCGTGTGGTGCTCCGATTACGGCAGCCTCTTCCACATCTGGTAGTTCATAAAGAACCTTTTCAATTTCAAGGGGGTAGATGTTTTCTCCACCAGAAATGAGCATTTCTTTTTTCCTACCGGCAATATAGACAAATCCCTCCTCATCCTGAGAGACGAGATCACCAGTAGCAAACCACCCGTCTTTCAGTGCATTTGCCGTTACCTCTGGTAGATTCCAATATTCTTTGAAAACATTCGGACCTTTAATGAGTAGTTCACCTACTTCCCCTGTGGGAACATCCTTGCCGTGGTGGTCAACAACTCGAATGTCGTTAAACATGGCCGGCTTGCCAATTGAGCCTATTTTCCGCTGATAATCTTCCTTAACCAGCATGAACACGGTAGGTGATGTTTCTGTCATGCCAAACCCTTGACCAAAGGGGACTCCCCTGTCTAAGTAAAAACGAATCAATTCTTCTGGGCATGGGGCACCTCCACTGTAAAACCAGCGTATTGACGTTAAATTAGTAGTCTTGAAATTCGGTGCCTTTCGAATAGCATCGTGAATGGTTGGTACACCCATGACGAGGGTAATGTTATGTTTTTCTATTAAATGCAGCGACTGCTCCGGGTCAAATCTATCAGGGATTACGGCCGTTCCTCCTGCCAGCAGGACAGGGAAGGTGAATAATCCAATCCCTCCAATATGAAAGATGGGGAGTAGGACAAGGGTTTTATCCTCTGACGTAATGTCAATGGCGGTTATATTGTTCAAAGCGTTCCAATACATATTTTCTTGGGTAAGAACCGCTCCCTTTGGTTTCCCTGTTGTTCCAGATGTGTAACAAATAATATAGGGTGCTTGTGGGTCTGCTTTGTATTCTTGAATGGTGCTGGTTTTTGGCTGGTCAGCCGCCAAATCGGTAAATGTCAGTAAATGACTAATGTTCGTGCGGGAGTTGAGTTTTTCCCCAACCGTCCATAAATCTTCCACCACAACAAGGGTTTCGAGGCCACTATCGTTGATCTGGTAGGATAGCTCATCTACAGACAAACGGACATTTAGCGGTACGGCAATAGCGTTTAGTTTGGCGATAGCAAAAAGCAGGATGACGAACTCCACATTGTTGGTTGAAAGAATCCCGATTCTGTCTCCTTTTTTAATAGAGTAATTGGCTTGAAGATTTAGAGCGTACTGCTGCGTGCGTTTGTTCATTTCGGCATAAGTAAGCTTCTCCCGATTACCGATGAGGGCTTTGCGGGATGGGGTAATTTCAGCCCGTTTCTTAATCCAGTAATAAATGCTTTGCAATAGAAATCACCTCTTTTTGTTTTGGCTCCGTTAGTCTCTGTTGTTGATTTATGCTACAGGAGCTCGCTTTCCGCGGGCAACGCTTCAGCCTCCTCGTCCCTGCGGGGTCTTCAGCTGTTGCTTTTCCCGCAGGACTTTGAGACGCTTCCTCGAAATGGCCCACGCACGAAGAAAATGTGTAAGCATTTTCGAGGAGTCTCGCTCCTTTCGCAAAATCAACGCATATCCAAAATCAACATTAGCCACTAACAGAGCCTTGTTTTTAGTGGGGCGTGGTGTCCATTCTTTTAACCTATTGGACTGTATATCCACCATCTAACACTACAGCCTGACCTGTTACACCTCTCGCTTTCTCCCCTGCTAGAAAAATTGCGTAGTCCACCACTTCCTCAATTTGCAGGATACGTTTTTGTGGAATCAAAGGATATAAGATTTCCTCTTTCACCTTTTCTACTGTAACTCCCCTGGTTTTTGCTAGATCTCCTAATTGATTTCGAACCAGGTCTGTATCCACATAACCTGGACAAAGGGCGTTTACGGTAATCCCCGTGTCGGCAGTTTCTAACGCCGCTACTTTCGTAAGACCAATCACTCCATGCTTTGCACTGTTGTATGCGGATTTGCCAGCAAAACCGACGAGGCCGTTAATGGATGCCAAATGGATAATTCGGCCGTAATTTTGTTTTTTTCATGTGTGGAAGAATATATTTCATTGTTAGGAAGGGTCCAAAACACATGATCCGCCATAGCTTCTCAAAGGTTTCTGTAGGGTAGTCCTCGATCATGGATACATACTGTAGGCCAGCGCTGTTAATGAAAACGTCGATTTTTTGGTGTTGATTTATTGTGTCGTTGATGGCATTGCTTACTTCTGACTCATTTGTAATGTCCATTTTGATGGTTTCGAGGGTTTGCTCTGGTCTATCTGTTGAGGTTAATTCCTGTCTAGTTCGTATCATAGCTTCTTCGTTAATGTCGGAGATGATTACATTGGCACCAAGCTCGAGAAATGCCTTTGCCATACCTTTGCCAATACCGTTAGCACCACCAGTTATAAAAACAACTTTATTCGTCCAGTCCTCCATTCAGTGAATCCTCCTTTAAGGAAAGTTAATGGTGGTTTAGTTGTACCAAAAGAGAGTAACAAATGGGTAACAGGTGAGGGGGGACAAAAAAGGGTGAATTTTTCCTTTTTTGTCCCCCTCGAAGCAATGAGCGTAGCCGTCGCAATCTTTTAAGAGCTGACAGGAGAGTTTTTTTCCTGTCAGGCAAGCGACGAGCGAAGCCATTGCCATTATTTATTTTTACTTATATCACCTCTGTAACTTTGCAGCGTAAATAACAATGGGGAAATTTTACAAAATAAATAATATTAAAGATGTCGAGAGGAGAAGTCGATAAAATCAAAATTTTTTTGAGATGCAATTAGCACACTACTTTTCATCTCCATTTTATGTTGATACATCATTAGGCTCATAATGGTACACTCTTGAGGATTGGGGAGTTCTGTTAATCAACTGTACCTGTCCGGAATAGATAAGCGGAGAAATTTCCCTTATTTAGCAAATAGCATTGAAAATTGCTTAAATAGACGGAAAAATTCCGCCTATTAATTCGAAACAATTGAAAAAGGGGGAGTTTTCTTGGCATAACCGGAAAAACTCCGCTTATATTCTCCCAAAGAAGCTCCATTTTGAATTTAAACGGAATTTCTCCGCTTATTTTTTCTGGTAAGGATTAGGTAGGCTTCGATCCTTATAATTTCAAGAAACCCTCATTTTCAATGTTAAGCCTTTGCCGTAATTACTGGTGTGAAAGTAACGGATTTTTATATTATTGTTTAGATTGTTATTTGGAAAGGTAAGTTGCATGTGCCCCGCCTCATCCGAACGGGTTATGATTTAAGTAGTGGCAGGTTTTCCTTGCTACTTACGTCATAAACCACTTTATTATTTAAGTAGCAGCGAATTTCCCTCTCTATTTTCGTCAATACTGCTTTTAAACGAGGGTGGAGGAGGGTGCCTTACTATGGTAAAACGTTCAATAAGTGATTATGAAAAGAAACATAACCAATTACTAAAAAAAATCAAAGAGTTAGAAGAAGAACAGAAAATACTTAAAAAGGCTGCTGCTTACTTTGAAGAGACAAAATAATAACTAATAAGAGTGGAGTCATAAGGGTGAACTTCTCCTTTTGACTCCACTCTATTCTCTAGGTTATTTTTTCTGCACAGGAATCCAAATTTCACAAAAACAATCTGGCTGAAAACTATCTGAATATAATTCAAAGTCCGTGTCATCGAGCATTTGATACTCTGAACCTGGTAGAAACTCCTTAAAAATTCTATCCCAAGTATCTGCGATACAATCTGGACTTCTTCCAATACACTTAAATACTGCCCATAATGCAGGCTTTACTTCCCATTTCGTGTAGCCTTCAGGTAGATATCCACCAGCATATTTCATCCCAATGCCATAATCAAAATGTGTGTTTTCCTTCGAGATAGGAGCACAAAGTCCGTACATATCTTCGTTCGTGGCGTGTTGTCTTAAAGTAGAAAACGTCCCATCTTTACTCGACTGCCCCCAAAATTCCGCTATTTCATTCGTGCCGTTCTCAGAAACTGTTTCGTTCCTAAACTGTTTCACTTTAGCTAATACGGTGAACCCTTCTTTTCGTTCGATTCTATAGTCCAACATACTACCGCCTTCCAATTTTATTTTTATGAGAAGTCGGTTAAAGGACTTTAATTTTCCCCCTGCACGTTTAGCCATCATTGGAGTAATGCCGTGGAACCTGGAAAATGCTTTTGTAAAACTCTCTGGGGACTCATATCCATATTTGAAAGCAATATCGATTACCTTTAACTCTGAAACGAAGATTTCCTGTCCTGCCATCGATAGTCTTCTGTTCCTCATATACTCGCTTACTGTCATTCCCGTTACGATACTGAATGTTCGATGAAAATGATAGCTTGATAGATGAAGATGCTTCGCCACATCTTCATACGTAATTGGCTCTAATATGTTATCTTCTATATAGTCAATGGCTGTTTGCAAGCTTTGAATTAAGTCCATTTTTCCACCTCCCATAATCAAAGTATACTAAGCCAAATTTGCTTCATCCTATCCTGCCTTGCTCTGTTTTGTCTATGAAACAATTATTCATGGGCCTTAATAATTTTTTGAATCGTTACCTTCACTTATTTTTCTATCCACTTTATACAGCCCATAAATAATTAACCCAATAAAAACAGCTGTAAACAAAAGTGGAAATGGATTAAACC
>JAJOJL010000113.1 GCA_021208645.1 Bacillus sp. (in: firmicutes)
TGGAAGAGAGTACTTAATCAAGTGAAGGGGACATTAAGAATTTTTTAAGGGGACGATCCAATGTTTTACGGGTAAAAAGTCATAATAATGTTCTTCGGTGGTGAATCTATTTGACTGGTATTCACCTTATTACAGGGAGAAACTGTAGGCGTTTATGAATAGTATTATTAGACCATATCGCATAAGCAAGGGGGAGTTTCTAAACAATGTTGGATAGATTTGAAGATGAAATTTAATATATTTATCATAAGTAAAATTTGTAGCTTAAGCGTTTATATCGTTTGCTTTCGGAAAAAGGTCCCCAATAATCGTTGTATCGAATAGGGGACCCACATCTAAAAAACAGAAAAATTAAATATATTACTGTAGATGTTGATTTACCGCTTCTTGGTCCAATACACCTTCAATGGTAAAATTACGACTAATTAAAAGTTCAGCTAGTTGATTTAGCAAATCTGAATTTGGGCTCTTACTATTTCTTATCATTTTGGTATATCCCCATGAACCTTTTGAAATTACACGAATATGGGCTTTAGTTAAAGTAATTCGCTGAACAGCGTCAATTATACCTGTAATCAAAGCTCGATTCGCTGTCTCTTCTTTTAACTTTGGAGACTTTACCGTTTTTTCATAATTGCCCTTTATTAATTTATATACATATGAACTTGGTTTTCCAGGTTCGTGGAAAGATTGAGATCCTTGAATAACAAGAGTTATGATTGGAGTTTCTTCACTAGGCTTTTGGTTATGTTTCCTAATAGTCATTTCCCTTCTAAGAAAGCTCCTTAATTCTCTTATTTCCTCTATCTTTAAATCATCAATCTGTTCTTTTATATCGTCTAATTTTCCCATAGTAATTCTACCTCTATTCCTATTCGCATAAATTGAAGGCTAGATAGTTTCACTTCAAAACCCCAATCACCTTACCATTAATAATTACATCTTCGCGCTTCATCTGGATCGGTTCATACTTACTATTTTCAGAAATTAATAAAACAGAGTCACCCATGAGCATGAATTTTTTCATCGTTGCTTCTTGGTCAATGATTGCGATAACAATATCTCCATTACTTGCACTATTTTGCTTGTTAACAATCACTTTGTCTCCTTTATCTATACCAGCACCAGTCATACTATCTCCAGCAACAGTTAAAGCAAAAGTATCATTCTTGGAAACAATCCACTCGTTGGGTAAAACTATCATTCTTTCAAATTGTTCGTTAGCGGTACTTGGTATACCTGCTGCAACATTACCAATGAGAGGGACAGGAGCTTTGGCTTCATATTCCATAAACAAGCCAGTTTCTATGTCACTAATTTCCACGTTGTTGCTATCATCCATTTCCGTTGCGTAGCTGTATTTTTTCCCATTCTTTAAGTTGAGATATACGTGTTTTTTCTTTTGTATCAGGCAGAAATTGCGGACGGCATTTCGGAAGGTCATTGAGAACTTCCCCTTGGCGGTCAATGCATTTGATTTCTAAGCCATCTGTCACAATTCCATAACGGACATCAACATCCGCCTCTATATAAGAAGTTAGTTGAGCAGAAGCCTCCTGAATTCCAGCACCAAATCTTTTAATTTCAGCAAAAATATAAGGAACCACCTTACCGTTCACATGGATACTAACGACAATATCCACATATCCACGTTTTGAAAACTGTTGCACTGGAAACTCCAGTTGAATAAGCTCTAATGGATATCCGTATGTATTAGTTAATTCTTTTAGCAGCCATTGACGGATAACTTCTTCCTTTGCATTAATGTCTAAGATTTGATTCGTTAATTGATATTCCTGAATTCCAATGGAATAGAAAGGCCTTAAGGAACAATCACGTTTCATACGTAAATGATCATTAGCAATTTCTTTAATAAACTTCGATGGTTTTTTAACTGAAGACATATATAAAAGTTCATTTGCTCTCGTCATCCCTACGTAAAGTAACTTTCGTTCCTCCGAGTCCATTGTTTCCTCATCGTCTAAATCATAAAGACGGTCATTAGGAATGACCCCTTCATTTATATCAATGAGAAAAATAACTTTAAATTCTAATCCTTTTATGGAATGCATTGTTACTAACTTCACTTTATTAGATTCAAAATCTGGTGTGAGTGTATTCAAAATCTCGCTAGGGATATTCGCTTTTTCCAGACCAGCGCTGGCACTTTCTATTAATCGCTTCTCTCTAGCGACAATACAAATATCACAGTGCTTATAATCATTTAATAACGTATTGATTTCATGGATGAGAAACTCAAGTTGCTTTCCACTATTTGCGAAAAATTGATAGATTGGTGGATGACCATGACGATCAATTAACGATGGTTTCACGAAATCAACGTTGGTATTTATATTTTCATCGTGCTCAATTAATCCGTAAGCAGCAGTGGAAATTTCCGTAGTTGTCCTGTAATTCTTAGAAAGTGTTCGTGACTTTCCACTCATATCGTAACCAATGGTTGTATAAGGACGTCCCTTTCCTAACCAAGAATGGGAATAAATACTTTGAGTATTATCAGCAACAAACATGATGGAAGAATGGCCCTTTTCATGATAAATACACTTTAAAAATTCCAGTTGTACCTTCGTCAAATCTTGGCTTTCATCAATAATTATATGGGTATACATCCCATGATTCATTTGTTGTGCCTCTTGTAAGGCAAGTAGATTCATCCTCTTAAAGGTTATGTACCCATTTTGCTCGAGAAGATGATTAAATGTTTCCATTAGCTCATAAATAGCTGCCCGTACTTTTCGAGTTTTTCGTTAATTTTTGTGGTGTTCCACTTCCACCTGTTGCACGTCCAAAGCGGTCAATGTTTTGATAGGTTTCCACATCATTAATATTGCAAGCATTAATCCATGTCACTTCATCTAACAAGAAATAGCTGTTTTTAGGCAAAAGAATTTTATTATCTGGGTATTTTTCTTTTACTTGGTGAATTGCCTTTATCATCACTTGGTTTTCCATTAGCTGGGGAGCAATCTCGTATTTAACCTTCTCCCTCTGTTGATAGCGATAGAAATACTTAAACATGAGTCTATCAATAGTAGCAATTTCGATCTCCCCATTCGGTTTAAACCAATGCTCAATCTCCTGCTCATCTTCTTTGATCTTTTGGTATTGGTATTTAATATAGTTTAGTAACGTTTTATTATAAGTTACAAGTACTATATTATCGTTTTCTTCATGGCAATAATGATGATGCAAAAAAGAAATACGGCGTACTGATACCGTTGTCTTGCCTGACCCAGCAACCCCTTTAATCATCATATGCCCACTAGGTTCTAATTCCACTATACGTCTCTGCTCCATGTTGAGCTTCATACCCTTCACCTCCACAATCAATCCATAAAAAATCCTGTCATAATAGCTAATACTATTATAACAGGAAAATTTACTCATTTTTACAAAATTTGAGCTATTTCGGTATTATTGAAAAGAAATTGATAATAGAAACATATGCTATTCCCATAGTAACTCCTTAAATGCTACATTACCTTAACCGCCTTCTGTACCATCTGTGGTGGCATTTCGTGCACCAATCTCCATACAAAACTAACTGGATTACTCCCGTAATGCCTTACATAATCAGCTGTTCCTAAAAATACGAAAGGAGCAGCGTACCCATTCTCTCTTTTATACTCCCTTACAAATAGGGCTATTTGATGGCCATTTTTCTTATGATTTATATAACGCTCTGCTGTTTTGCTCCCTGCTGCTACTCTACTTTGGGACTGCCAATGGAAAAGCTTCTCGTTAATGGCATAATCATCGTAAAGAGTTGACGGGGAGAAATCTTTTTCCGATTTATTTAATGTAATGTAAAAGATATCAAGGTCTTTATCTTCAAAATACTTTACACCCTCACGGAAGGCTGGACTCTTTCTTCATTATAGTAACCAAGTGCCGCCAGCACCTGTGTAGTGGAGTAGCTACAATGTATTTTTAATGGAGATGGGAAGGTGAAGTCGTTATCTATCTCCACAAACTGAATCGTAGAAAACAGATATTTAAGAATGTCTTTAATCTCTTGACGAATTTCTGGATATTGAAATACTTGATTAATCCCACCCACTATGGAAGCTAGTCCCTCTTTATTAGGAGCACTATTATAAAAGGAATAATAAAACATGGATAAAATTAGATGTTCCTCATCACCTTCTGGTTTTACGCCATCAATATATCGTAGTAAAAACGCTAGTTGTGAACTTGAGTTAATATGAAATAAATTTGGTAAGCGTTTCGTTAGGACTTTTTCATTATCGCAATGGAAATCTTCTTTTAATCCTGCCTCTACCATCATCCTTTGGAAAGTACGGTCCCCACTCTTACCATAAAAATCGTATAAAGACAGATGATAATGTTTTAAGAAGTTAGTTAATGTAAGCTCTAATCCCGTATCTTCTTGAAAATACTTCATCTTGGCTACTAGATTCTTCCTCGTATTAGCTCCTTCTTTAATGTTTCTTAGGATGTATTCTTTTGCTTGCTTTTCTAGTTGAATAAAACAACCCTTCGGAAGATTAAAGAAACCATTTTCCACATAATACCTTACAGAATGCTTCGTTCGACCAATTACAGCTCTAAATTTTTCCTCAAAGTTATAATTTTTATGTGCTTGGCCAACAAAGTCCAATACAGTTAAGCAATCCTTACCATCCGATAACCGAAGACCTCTTCCTAACTGTTGAAGAAAAACGGTTAAACTTTCTGTGGGTCGCAAAAACAAGACTGTATTAATTTCAGGAATATCTATTCCTTCATTATATAAATCAACAACAAAGATGAATTTGATATCCCCATCAACTAATCGCTGTTGTGCCTCTTCTCTTGTTTTCCGATCAACCCCACCATACAACGCAATCGAAGGAATTTTTGCGTTGGTGAAAAACTCAGCCATATATTTTGCATGCTCGATACTAACGCAAAAGCCTAACCCTTTTACCTCATCTAAATCAGTTACGTATTTATTTAAACTATTGATAATTTGATTACTTCTTATTTTATTTGAGGTATAAACATTCTCTAACTCTCGAATTTCATAGCCCTTTCGGCTCCACTTTAACTTCGATAAGTTTACCGTATCTGTAACACAGAAGTATTGAAAGGGAGAGAGGAGCTTTCTGTCTATGGCCTCGGTCAGTCTCATTTCTGCTGCTATTGTATCATCAAAATACTCCAATACATTTTTTCCATCCATCCGCTCTGGGGTTGCTGTTAATCCTAGTAGGATTTTAGGCTTGTAATAACTTAACAGCTTTTGGTATGATTCAGCGGCAGCATGGTGAAATTCATCTACAATAATAAAGTCGTAAAAATCCGGTGTTGTTTTATCATATAATTTCGTACTATTAAAGCTTTGAATGCTAATAAAAAGATTATCTAAAGACTCGGGACTATTTCCTCCAACTAACAAATCCCCAAAGTTAAAATCCCTTATAATAACTCTAAAGGTATCGAGACTTTGCTTAAGAATTTCCTCCCGATGGGCAACAAAAAGTAGTCTTGCACTTGCATTTGTTTGCTTCTTAAAGCGTTTATAATCAAAGGCAGAAATAACGGTTTTCCCCACCCCTGTCGCTGCAACTAATAGATTTTTATATCGTCCGAATAATTTGCGTTCCGCTTCTAAAGCCTCTAGAATTTCCTTTTGGTAATGATAAGGATGAATATCAAACAGGATAGTTTGGCTGGTTTGTTCCTGGCTTTTCGACTTATTCAACGCTTTATGAAGACGGTTTCGATCCTCTTCATCCTTATTATTAAAAGGAATAAATTCTCCGTCATTCCAATAGCTTTCAAAGGTAGCATCGAATTTTTTAATAATATCGAAAGAGTCCTTTTCCGTTACCTTTAAGTTCCACTCTAATCCTGATGTTAAGGCGGGATTAGATAAATTGGAGGAGCCGATGTAAGCAGTCGTAAATCCCGTCTCCCGCTTAAACATGTATGCTTTCGCATGCAAACGAGTTCGGTCCACATCATAGGATATCTTAACTACCGTATTAGGTAGCTTACTCAACTCCACAATTGCTTTATAATCGGATGCCTCCATATAAGAAGTCGTAATGACGCGCAGCTGTCCTGCCTTTGTTTCCGTAAATTCCTTTAGGTCATCGATAATACAACGGAGTCCACTCCATTTAATGAAGGAAACTAACATATCGATTTGGTCAGATGTTTGAATTTCCTTTTTCAGTTCCCCAAGCATGTTTGGCTCGTGATGAGAGCCAGTAAATAAAGAGCTTTGCGAAATGGGTGTAACGGGCCGAATAATTTCTTGCTTTTTAAGACTTCTAGCATGATTTAGCTTGGAATAAATGGATGTCAGTACTTCCCCTTCTTCTGTAATTTGCAGCTGCTGAAACTCCTCTTCGTTTAAACGATGGCCTAGTATAGAAATAATTTCGTTGCACGTTTGGATTTGTTTCAATAGTGCATCCACGTCATCGCTTTCATCTTCCCGTACATAGTTGAGGGCTTTTCTTGTGATGTTGGAAATATAGGAGGCCAATAGTTTACGTGCTTCCTCCACATCCAGTTTTTCGGTTCTTATATCATAGTTGTCTAGGTTTTGTAGTTCCTGCTTTAATTTTGTGGTTATGATTTCTTCATAAATACCTTCAGGGAGCATTGTCGGTCACCTCTTATTCAATCTGATCTATATTTGGAATTATATAACAGTTTCTACAATTATCTTCATTTTCCTTTAAATAATGCAAATCGACACACAATATAATTATGTGTGTCGATTTATCAAAATCCCTATATATTATTTCTAGACTAAAAATAATTAATGCTAAACTACTCCTTCGGCACCACATACCTGGATAGTTTAATACCTTTACTTACTTCTGTTGCATAAGATGGATTTATACCGGATGCATTTACAATCTTGCTAACACGATAGTTATTTTTTAGAATAACTGAGGCATACTTTACTCCAAATAGGTGAATATTTGCTACTTGATATCCATCTGGTGCTTTGTCATACATAGTTTTTAAAATTCTGCCCAATTCCACTTCTTTCATTAAATGTACTCAATTCATGTGATATATTTTTATTGTTCACTATGTAATCCTCAATTTTATAACCCAGGGGATTAATTAAGGTTTATGAAAGAATCATATAATGTAGTTTAAGCCATCAACATTCTGCATTTTTTGTTTATAAATATGTTAATCTTCTTCTAATCTACTCTCATACTTTAACAATCTTACTAAACTACTTATATTTATTTACAATTTCAATAATCGATGGACCATACTTTTGCGCTTTCACTTCACCGAAGCCTTTTATTTTCTGTAATTCATGAAGAGTAACTGGCATTACATTAACTATATTCTGTAGAGTCGAATTATTAAAAATAAAGTAAGCTTTAACATCCTCTTTTTTCGATTGGTTCAACCTATATAGTTTAAGTTCAGCTACCAATTCTTCTTTTCTATTGTTGTAGGAAACTGCTTTTTCTAGGTTTGCTGATTTTACAGTTTTTATATTTTCTAATTCTTTTACTACTGATGCTTTCGGACTTTGAGGATTTACGTCTTCTACTTGCTCTAGCAAATATTTATCTACCTCTAAAGGTTTTGGATTATGATTTTCAAATATAAAATTTACTATAGCCTCCACATACTTATCTAACATATAAACTTGTTTTCGGTGTTTCTTTATTCTTGAAGATAAGTATGTAACTAGTTGGTCAGATTTAATGATAGAATCTTGTATTTCCCTTGGGGCTGATTTTTTTTTCAATAATAGATTTTGGGTTAGCCATAACTACGATTGGTTCGATAACAGTTTTATTAATTAGACCCTTATCCTTTAATAGCTTATCGAGAATTCTAGCATGCCTTTGGCTTTGTGTAACTGGACTATACATTCCTTCTTTTTTGACTACTTTTCCATATTTTGTTTTTGATTTTCCGAATGAAGTTTCCTTCTTTATTTACTTCAATATCCCCAAATAGTTTCTTTGTTTCGATGATAAAGATAACACTATGAGTAACAACAATAAAATCAAATTGCGCAGTATAACCTTCATGTTCCAATTGAATGTCATGCAGGCAAACCATTGGTAACATTGAATTTTTCAACTCATAAGCAACATTTGATTCTCCAATAAGTCCAAGCTTAAATAGATGCAAGTGTTGCTCAACCAACTCTTTATTTACAGCTCTATTTGTGTCTTTAATTAGACTATTTAGTTCTTGCATATGTGGGGGAGAATCTGTAAATTCCTTTTTGAAAATCGTAGTATTAATATCACGGTTGTCTGAGAATGCCTGATATATTTCTTTAAAAGCCACGGGTAGCACCTTCCTTTTTAAATTTAATATATTCATAGGTTAAGACAAATAAAAAATAGTCTTTTATACTATGATACTACAAAAATTTACAATATCCCTTATATTCAGGAAAATAATCCATAATTTTCAATTTACTAGCCTTTTTATAAATTGTTTGGGTATTATCTAGTAAATAATTGCAAATGGAACTGTCTTGACCTTGACCTTGTACTCCAGTCCTATCGAAACACATTGCTTTCGTTTGCATGACCATGATTATGGAGATTTACTGGTTTCAAAGAGTTCTCAAGCACCAAAACCAATGCTATGTCTCAAGATGGCGAACTAAATTTTTCCCAAAAGCCCAAAAGCCTAGATTTTATCTGGTAATTCCCTTCGAGTTGTATGGGGGTTAGTAAAACGAAAGTAATACTGTTACCTGGGGTAAAGATGGTGTAACTACAGGTTTGCTTTCGTTTTCTTAATTGAGAATTCCTAATTGAATAGTACTTTCGGGTAAGTATTCTGGTAGGTCTTTCGTTAAAAATTTTACAACCTTCGCTCAATTGTCGCACTAATTGAAAAGTTAGATACTGTAGGTAATGGAAATGGATTTATCCCATTATAAACCCTACAGAGGAGGAATTTTCGTGAATGAATATCATTCGTTGAAGGGCCGAATGATAGTTGCAGGTTTGATTTTTGCCATGTTACTTATGTTTACGGCCTTTGTTTTCACTTTTGGAACGGGCTCAGGCTTCTTTAAGCCTAGACACTTCGAAGCTAGATAGCCTATTTTCTATCGAATTAGAGGATGCAACGGATCTCCTTTACTACGATGTGCTTGTAGTTTTTGACAGTATGGAAGAAGTGAGTTTACTAGACAACTATAGTCGTGACTATAAAACATTTAATCATTTACCGATCGCTCGGATCCTTTTAAGTAAGTCGGAAATTACAGAGCTTACGCAGGAGGATGAGGTGCTTTTCATTGAGCCGAATCGCGCCTTGACTTTATTTAATGCAGAAGGCCGGGAAATGACTAATTCTGATTTTGTGCAACATGAGTTGGGGTATTCTGGCGAGGGTGTAGAGGTGGCCATAATTGATACAGGGACGGACGGCTTACACCCGGACGTTCAAGACAATATGCTTTACAACTGGCAAGTTGCGGGGACGATCCTGACTGGTGACGGAGGGTATATTAGTTCTTCTCTTGATGGCATTGATGTGCAAACCTCCATTATCGATGCAGAGTTAGAAGCGGGTGTTCCTGTTAATACAGATGAGTACGGACATGGAACTCACGTTTTTGGGACAATTGCTGGATCTGGGGAAGCTTCCGATGGTTATCAACGAGGGATGGCACCGAATGCAAAGGTTCATAGTTACAGTGCTTCCGCGGGAATTTTTACTCGTATTCACGGTAGAAGCGTATGACCATATTATTGGTCAAGTGAAGAGCGGCGAAGCGGATATTCGTTTGATTAATAACAGTTGGGGTTCCGAAGGCTGTGAATATAATCCAAACAGTGCCGTTAGTGTTGCTACATCTACCGCTTATCAGGAAGGGATTTTAAGTGTTTTTGCTTATGGTAATTCTGGACCTGATACAAATACTTGTAACCCACACGCCGCTGCTCCTTACGTGTTGGGAATTGGTGCCACGGACAAAGCTTACCGAGTGACAGGTTTTTCTTCCCGTGGAAAAGAAGCTGGAAATTTTGATCGGGAACAGGTTTTAGCTAATTATGAAGCGTATTTTGCAGCCTCTGCATCGGAAAAAGCAGCTTGGGATCATAATGCAAAGCCGTTAGGACTTCATCGTCCATCTGTTACGGCACCAGGTGCCAACATTGTATCGGCACAAAATCCTGCCCATGCCATGACGTTAAGTGGAACGTTGTACGGTTCCGCGAGTGGAACATCCATGGCTGCCCCAATGGTTACTGGTGTTCTTGCCTTGGTTATTGAAGCTTATGAACAAAATAACGAAGGCCGACTTTCTCCACTGGACCTTATTCGTATTGCGGAAGTAACGGCAAACAAAGAAATCATGAAGGGCTATCACACTCATGATACAGGTGCAGGCTTCATTGATGCCAAAGCTGCGGTGGAACGGGCCGTGAATAATGATATTCCTGGAGAAGTAACGTTAGATGACCTTGTTACATTTGAGTTCCCTGAAAACATTGTCATGGAAGCTGGTATGTATGATGGGACCGTTCCTGCTAATACGTGGCAAACAAATGAAGGCTACCAAACTCACACATTTGAAGTAAAAGAGGGAGCGTTGAAGGCATATGCCGATGTATCTTGGGCATTATCCTTAGAGAATGTTTATATTTCCCTTTATGAGCCTGGGGCTGATGTGACCGATGTGGATGCAGCTACGGCTCAGTCGGCAGGGTTAGTTGATTTATCTAACAGTCGTTATGTGGAAGTTTCCTTCCCTCAACCAGGTACATGGACGATTCGAATTGATGGACGTACGAACTTAGTCACTAATTACACTGGTACATGGGAAGTATCCTACGACGGTGATGCCAATGCTCCAGAAGCAGAGCTTCTTGTGACACCGGAGCGTATTTCTGGAAATGATAGAGTGGATATTAACGCTTCTGTTTTCGACGCGGACGGTGTTGACGATATTATATCAGTGGTGTTAGAGGTTCGTGCCGCTAATGGAAATGTGTTATACAGTTGGTCGAAGGAAGACTTTGCCGTTGTTGATGATTTTTCCATGGAATTTAGTGGGGAAAACTTGAGAATGACAGGTAAAGCACCTTGGACCGTTACACTCGAAGTGGAAGACTCTGCGGGGAACAAAGTGTTTGAGCAAGGGTTTATTGGAAGGAATTAGTTGAAGGGGCTATATCGAGGCTCACGTTCGTGGGTCTCGATACGCCCTATTTTTACGTTTTGTATAACAGGATGGGCCAATGGTCAGGCGATCATTGAGTTACATATTAAAACTGCTTTTCCCAGTCTGCAGCAAACTTCTCTATTCCTTGATCCGTTAATGGATGCTTGGACATTTGCTCAATTACACTGAATGGAACGGTGGCAATATGTGCCCCTGCCATTGCCGCCCGTGTTACATGATCCGTGTGACGAACCGATGCAGCAATAATTTGTGTATCAATGTTTTGCACGAAGAATAGCTCGGCGATTTTTTCTACTAACTGTACACCATCTTCAGAAATATCATCTAAACGGCCTAAGAATGGGGAAACATAGGTAGCTCCTGCCCGAGCTGCTAACAGCGCTTGATTTACGGTAAAAACTAAAGTTACATTTGTTTTTACACCTTTGTCAGCAAGGTAACGGGTTGCTTCTAATCCAGCTAATGTCATTGGTAGTTTGATGGTTACCCTCTTATCTCCACCATTAATTTTAATGAGTTCGTTCGCTTCTGCGATCATTTCTTCTGCTGTCACGGCATTCGGTGTTACTTCTGCTGATACAGATTCTACATTGGGCACTGCCTGCAAAATTTCTTCTATTCGATCTTCAAATTTCACTCCTTCTTTCGCTACTAAAGATGGGTTGGTCGTCACTCCAGCTAAAACACCAACTTTATACGCTTTCGTAATATCCTCAAGATTAGCCGTGTCGATAAATAGTTTCATGGTTATTCCCTCCCAATTAATTGTTAGACTTGTTTAATAAATCCTTCCCTCGTTCCAATGTTGCAATAATTTTGTCAACATCGTACACGCTTCCGTTCCACGTGCCTCCACTAACTGCTTGTAATGCTGCCCATAAGCGTGTGTCGTCTGGAAGGTCTGGATCTGGGGCAACCGCAGGATTCATTTCCCGATTCATCAATATCTCCGCTCCTTCTTCAGGAGTAAACTCCCTTTCTCCATCCCCTACAAAATGGAGGCTCGCGTCAAGCTTAATGCAATCGATCGTTACTTCCACCACGTCTCCATCTCGCAGTTTCCCAATCGGTCCTCCTGCTAATGCCTCAGGTCCAACATGGCCAATACAAGCACCGGTGGAAACTCCAGAGAACCGGGCATCTGTAAGTAAAGTAACATGTTTTCCAAAAGACAAATGTTTTAAAGCGGAAGTAACTTGATAGGTTTCTTCCATTCCTGTTCCAGATGGTCCGCAACCGACTAAAGCCATAATGTCACCTGCAACAATTCCCCCTGATTTGATTGCGGTTATAGCTTGTTTTTCAGAAGAAAAAACCTTCACTTTCCCTTTATGGTGATAAACGCCATTCTCATCTAACTTAGATGGGTCGATGGAAGTAGATTTCACTACGGAACCTTCTGGGGCAATATTCCCTTTTGGAAAAGAAATAGTGGACGTCATTCCATAACTCTTAGCCCGTTCCGGTGACATGATAACATCATCTGGATCCACACCATCTTTTTCAATTAATTGTTGTCGCATAATCTGGCGTCTATCTGAGTTTTCCCACCAGTCTAGTACATCCTTTAGACGTTCTCCGCTGATGGTTAAGACTGTTTCATCTAATAGACCGAGTTTTCGTAGGTGAAGCATAACTTCAGGAACTCCTCCTGCCAAAAAGACACGTACAGTTGGATGGTGCAATGGCCCATTAGGCAAGGCGCTTACTAGTCTTGGAACTTTTTTATTTATTTCAGTCCAAAAAGAGACATCTGGAATACGGCAACCAGCTGAATGGGCAAATGCAGGTATATGTAACAATAAATTCGTCGATCCTCCGAAGGCTGCATGAACGACCATGGCATTTCGGAAGGCAGCATCTGTCAGGATATCATTCATCTTAATTCCCCTAGACATGGCTGCCGTCACTGCTCGAACCGATTGTCGGGCCATTTCTTCCCAAACGGGTTGCCCAGATGGAGCTAATGCTGAGTGAGGCAACGCCATTCCTAGTGCTTCCGCAACCACTTGGGCACTTGCAGCAGTACCGAGAAACTGACACCCACCACCAGGGGTGGCACAAGCACGGCAGCCAAGTTCTGCCGCTTCTTGCAACGTAATCTCGTCATTGGCGTAGCGAGCACCGATCGTTTGAATTTTACCTGCATCTTCACCGTCTTCTGGAGGCAACGTGACTCCTCCTGGAATGATGATACACGGCAAATCATGCATAGACGCTAGCGCCATTGTCATTGCTGGTAATCCTTTATCACAGGTGGCAACACCAATTACCGCTCTCCGGGTTGGCAAGGAACGGATTAATCGGCGAAAGACAATCGCTCCATCATTTCGATAAGGAAGGGAGTCGAACATCCCTTTTGTTCCTTGGGTTCTTCCATCACAAGGATCACTTACAAAACCTGCAAAAGGAATATTTCCAAGATGGTTAACTTCTTCCGCTGCTGCCTTCATTAAGTTACTAATTTCCCAATGACCAGTGTGGTAGCCAAGAGCAATTGGTTTACCATCTTCATCCTTGATTCCCCCTTGGGTACCAAGGATAAGGACTTCCTTTCCTACCACTTTTGATGGTTCCCAACCCATCCCAACATTTTGGGATAACCCAAATAAATCTCCACTGGACCAATTTAAAAGCATTTCAGAAGTTAATGGTAATGACCCTTCTGCACCTTGAGCTTTCGTTTCCACTTCTAATATTTCTGTATTTCTTACTCTCATAATTAATTCCAAATTCTTGTTCATTGTCCCCTCCTGATATAACGACTATTTTTCTATAAGAACAGTAGAAGTATAGTAATCGTCACAATACTTAATAAGGTTGTAATTAACGTCACACCTGAGACTAGTCTCGGTTTCATATCAAATTCAATGGCATACATAACAACGGTTGCCGCGGAAGGCATAGCTGCTGTTAGAATAAGTACTTTCCCTAATAACGGGTCTAGGGGCATCATTAAAACAAGGAACCATGCAATAAGAGGGCTAACTATTAACCTAATAGTCGTCGCGTACGTAATTTTCCCCCATTCGAACTTGCCCCAATGAATTTTTGCCAACTGCATCCCCAAAATAACCATAACCGTTGGAATGGCAGCTTCTGCCACTATATCAATGACGGAAAAAAGGTTGTCTGGAACTTGAACATTCACTAGCTTTAAAATTATTGCAATAATTACGGCATAAGTTGCAGGCATGGTTAACACAGCCTTCAGCGCCATCCTCACACCTGAGGGTCCTCTCGCAGCATAGTAAACCCCAAAGAAATTCATAAGAATGGCATGAAGGACGAGAAGGGACACTGCATAATCAAATGCTACGGTTCCATAGGCAAATAAGACAATTGGTGCCCCATAATTTCCTGAATTCATAAACACAGTGGACAGGATTAGTCCGTTTTCTGTTCGTGGAGAATACTTCATTTTCCAAACATATAGCTTGTTAATGACAATTAGAGTCATCATAAGAATGATGGAAAAAATCACCATATAAGCATATTGCATATCAATTTCTGCTGTATAAAAGGTACGAAACACAAGGGCAGGCGTCATAACAAAAATGGCCACAGCAGATACGGAACGGACGTCAGGATTTTTCCATCGTTGTATTCCATATCCTGCAGCAAAGATGAGTAAAACTGGTAAAACAACGGATGTAAAAATGGTCATTATTTACTTCCACCTATTTCTTCTACCATTCAGCGATACTTCCATCTTTATGTCGCCACACTGGATTTCTCCAAGCATGGCCTTTCTTTGCTTGCTCTCGTACAAATTCTTCATTAATTTCGATTCCTAATCCTGGCTTCGTCGGGAGGTTTACATGGCCCTCTTCATAGTTAAAGACGCTCTTGTTTACGAGGTAATCTAATACATCGTTTCCTTGGTTGTAATGAATACCGATGCTTTGTTCTTGAATGAAGGCATTATACGAAACGGCGTCCACTTGCAAGCAAGCCGCTAATGCAATAGGACCTAAAGGACAATGGGTAGCCAATGCAACGTCATAGGCTTCCGCCATGGAAGCAATTTTTAGGCATTCCGTTATCCCACCAGCGTGTGACAAGTCTGGCTGAATAATATCGACAGAGCCTTCTTGAAGAATAGTTTTAAAATCCCACCTCGAATACATTCTTTCTCCCGTCGCGATGGGAATGTGGGTACTGTTTTTAAGGTCTTTCAGTACTTCATTGTTTTCTGCTAAAACAGGCTCTTCAATAAACATTGGGCGATACTGCTCTAGTTCTTTAATGAGGATTTTTGCCATCGGTTTATGTACACGACCATGAAAATCAATTCCAATCCCAAAGTATGGTCCCACTGCTTCTCGAATAGCTGCCACTCTTGCCACGGCATCATCAATTTTCTCGTAGGAGTCTATAAATTGAAGTTCCGGAGTAGCATTCATTTTAATGGCTGTAAAACCGTGCTCTGCTGCTTGTTTCGCTACACTGCCCACGTCTGCTGGGCGGTCCCCACCAATCCAAGAATACACTCGGATTTTATCGCGGACCTTCCCACCGAGGAGATCATAGACAGGGGCATTATGGTATTTCCCTTTAATATCCCATAGAGCTTGGTCAATACCAGCGATGGCACTCATGAGAATCGGTCCGCCCCGATAAAAACCAGCACGGTACAGCTTATTCCATATATCTTGAATTTGTAACGGGTCCGTTCCAATAAGATACTCGCTGAGTTCTTCCACCGCATGCATTACCGTAGATGCTCGCCCTTCAATAACCGGCTCTCCCCAACCAACAATTCCTTCATCCGTTTCTACTTTTAAAAAGCACCATCTTGGTGGTACTAAGAAACATTCTAGTTTTGTAATTTTCACGTATGTATCTCCTTTCAGGTATCCCTTACGTGAGGTGACCCTCACCTTGTTTTGGTATGTAATCTGTTAACAGCATTTACTCAAACAAAAATACGACTGCAGGATCTGCAAGCCGCTATTGTTTATTCTGCTTTCGAGAAAAATTTGGCGACTTCCTCTAAAGCTTCCTCACAGTCATCCCCTACTGCACGAACCGTCAAGGAATCCCCATTTTCTAAGTGTAGTGTGATTAAGCCCAAAAAGCTTTTCACATTAATCTCTAGTACGCTCCCCCGAAATACTTTTTTCAAAAAAATGTCTGATTTGTAAGGCTGCAATTTTTTTACTAAGCTCAATAATTGTTTGATTCTCTTCGATATTAACAATAATATTCTTATTGCATTCTTTCATTTCCAATCACTCCATTCTTAGATTTTTGCAAGTATTTGTCATTGGGTTTTAAGTTACCAATTTATATAAATGAGGCTTAGCATAGATTGTTATCCTACGCTAAGCACAAAAAGGGGGATTATCTACCTTATTAAGAACAACGACAATTGTGGGATAAATATAATAACCAACAATGTAATTAACATGGCGAAGAAAAATGGAATAATCGCCCGTGATAATGATTCAATGGATAATCCAGATATACCAGACCCAACGAATAAGTTTACCCCTAATGGTGGCGTAATAAATCCAATCGCAAGGTTAACAATCATGATAATACCGAAGTGCACTGGATCGTATCCTAGGTTTACTGCAATTGGTAATAAAATTGGTGTAAGGATAATAATCGCAGCAAGGGTATCCATGAAACAACCAACTAATAACAACAGAAGTGTAATTAATAAGATGATGATGATTGGGCTTTCTGAAATAGAAAGGATCCATGCTGCAACCTGATTAGGAATTTGCTCTACCGTCAGTAAGCGACCAAATGCTGTAGCAGTACCAACAATGATTAAAACAGTGGCAGTTGTTAAGGCCGCATCACTCATAACTTTTGGCAGGTCCCTTATCTTCAATTCCTTATATAAGAATAATCCTGCAATCAACCCAACAACTACTGCAACTACAGAGGCTTCTGTTGGGGTGAAAATTCCTCCGTAAATTCCACCTAGGATAATGACTGGAATTGCTAATGCCCATTTAGCATCCCAAGTGGCAACTAACAACCCTTTAAAGGTAAACGGTTCTCCTGACCCTACATAACCATGTTTTTTCGAATGATAGTAGGCATATACCATAAGTCCAAATCCAACTAAAATACCTGGTACAATACCGGCAATAAACATATCACCAATGGTTGCTCCACTGCCAACTACCCCGTAAATAACCATCGGGATACTGGGAGGAATAATAACCCCCAAGGAACCGGCAGCACAAACCACCGCTGTCGCAAACGTCTTATCATAACCCATACGCACCATGGCAGGAATCATAATACCTCCAATGGCAGCAACCGTAGCTGGTGCGGAACCAGTTACTGCAGCGAAGAACATACACGTGACAATCGTTGCAATGGCAAATCCACCAGAGCGATTACCAACGATTTTATTTGCAACATTAAATAGTCGTTCTGAGATACCACCCTTCCCCATTATCTCCCCGGCAAGAATGAAAAACGGAACTGCCATTAACGGAAAGGAATCTACTGATGTAACAAGTCCCTGTGCAAGAAATTCTACTGGTAATGAACCTGAATACAAAATGGTTACCAAGGTGGCTAACCCTAATGCAATTCCGATCGGTACGCTCAATAACAAAAATAGTGCAAAGCTTCCAAATAATACTGCTGTTACCATCTAATTAGCCTCCTTAGTCCATTTTGTCTTCCGTTGCTTCCATTTTGTCTTTCGCTTCTTCTAAATTATCTTTTACATCTTCTCTGTCTAATTCTCTTTCAGCTTCCGTAACTACCTCAAACTCCTCTTTACCAAACAATGCTTTGAATTGTTTAATAAGTTGCTGCACAATTCTGATAGCTGTCAGACCCATACCAATCGGGGTTGCCATATAAACGATACCCATTGGAATTTTTAAGGCAGGGGATGTTTGACCAAACCCAAGTATTCTTTGGGATATGTCGTAGCCATATCGAACAACAAATAGAGCAAAAACCAAGAAGATAATATTGGCTAAAATGGTTAATAAGAGCTTTTGTTTCTCTTTTAAAACAATTAAAAGGACGTCAACTTTAATATGCCTTTGCTTCTTCACACCATAACTAATACCTATATACACTAACCAAATAAAGCAAAAACGAGCTAGCTCCTCCGACCATGAAAGTGAAGAATTCATAACATGTCGCATGAAAACTTGTAGTGTAATAACTGAAACCATGATTGAAGATAAGATAACAAGTATTGTTGCCTCAAAATACTCATCCACCCATTTTATAACTCTCATGTTTACCCTCGCTTTCCTTAAATAAAAAGATGTAGTTTCTCTTTGATGCTTTTATAAATATTTTTATCTAACCTTGGAAGGAACTCTACAATAAAGAAAATTAGCTCTTTAAAAGAAAGGGAAAATTATTTCCCTTTCTTTTAAAGAGGGGCTTGAAATCTTCAAGCCTCCTCTCGTTTAGAGGTACTGAAAAAATTGGATATATACCACTTTTTCAGTGTCCTTCTTCTATTACTTATTGAGCTGCTTCAATCGCCTCAAATACTTGGTTAACAAGGTCTTGTCCGATACGCTCAGAATATTGATCTAATACTGGCTGAATTGCTTCTCTCATCTCTGCACGTGCTTCATCAGAAATTTCAGTGTAGGTCATACCAGCATCGATTAAGCTTTGTAGGTACTCATTATTTGCTTCACGATTTAATTGTCTTTGGTATTGACCAGCTTCCACTGCTGCTTCTTGAACGATTTCTTGGAACTCAGCAGGTAAACCATCGAAGAAAGGCTTGCTCATCATAAAAACAAATGGGCTGTAAATATGGTTTGTGTTAGAAACATGGTCTTGCACTTCATAGAAACCTTCTAAATAGATAGTTGCGAACGGATTTTCTTGTCCATCAACCGTACCTTGTTGTAGTGCTGTAAACAATTCTGTAAATGCCATTGGTGTAGGGTTTGCGCCTAATGCACGGAATGCATCAAGGTGCAAATCATTTTCCATCGTACGGATAGTTAATCCTCTGAAATCATCCATTGTTGCAACTGGTTTTACACTGTTTGATAAGTTACGGAATCCATTCTCCCAGTAAGCTAATCCAACTAAGTTTTGGTTATCAAGTTTTGCTAATAGATTTTGTCCAACTTCCCCATCAAGAACAGCGTCAGCTACCTCGTTTGAAGGGAATAAGAAAGGAAAATCAAATACAGAGAACTCGTTTACAAAGTTTGCAATTGGAGCTGTGGAAGGAATCGTTACTTCCTGTGAACCTAATTGCAATGCTTCCATCATCGTACGGTCATCACCAAGTTGACCACTGTGATATGTTTCAACTACGATTGCACCATTTGTACGCTCTTCTACAAGTTCTTTGAATTTTAAAAGACCTTTGTATTGTGGGTGTTCATTATTTAAGCCAATACCAGCACGGATTTTAAATTGTGCGTCTCCAGCTGGTGCAGCTTCTTCTGTAGCATCTGAAGCGTTTTCATTTTCCGTTGTGTCTGTTGTATCACCAGCGTTATCCCCACCGCATGCTACAACTACTAGTGCCAATAACAATGTTAGAAAAAGTAATGCTAATTTCTTCATCAATCATGTCCCCTTTGTCATTTTTGAAAATTTTTTTTTATAGAAAAGGGAAGGAGCGAGTCGCTTCCCTTTTTTACCGTAAGTAATAATTCAAACTGCTTTTTTCTAAAACATTTTAGCCTTTCGCTTTCACTACTTCATGGCCACCAAATTCGTTTCGAAGTGCAGCAACCACTTTTCCAGTGAAGGTATCATCTTCTTGCGAGCGATAGCGCATCATCAAGGATAATGCTATAACAGGAGCAGCTGTTTGGAAATCCAGTGCCGTCTCCACTGTCCACTTCCCTTCACCTGATGAATTCATAACACCACGAATCTCATCTAGTTTAGGATCTTTAGAGAATGCATTCTCCGATAATTCCATTAGCCAGGAACGGATAACGGAACCATGGTTCCAAACTTTCGCAACCTTCTCATAATCATAGTCAAATGGGCTTTTTTCTAAGATGTCAAATCCTTCTGCGATTGCCTGCATCATTCCATATTCAATACCGTTATGAATCATTTTAAGGAAGTGACCACTTCCAACTTCCCCACAGTAAAGATATCCATCTTCCACTGTAGTATCGACGAAAATTGCCTCGATACCTTGCACTACTTCTTTCGGTCCACCAACCATCATACAAGCACCGTTCCTTGCTCCCTCTATACCGCCACTTGTACCAACATCTATAAAGTGAATATTTTTGTCGTTTAATAATTTTGCGTGCTTTAAGGTGTCCTTATAATTAGAATTCCCACCATCAATAAGAACATCTTCATCGTCTAATAAATTAGATAGTTCTTTAATTACTGTTTCCGTTGGTTCACCGGATGGGACCATCACCCAAATAGTACGTGGCTTTTCCATAGTTTCTACTAATTCCTCTAAAGAATTCGCTGAAATTGCTCCAAGTTTTTTTTAATTCATTTATTTGGTCTATGTTCACATCTGTAGCTACTACCTCATGACCATGATCCATAAGATTTCTCGATAGGTTAAAACCCATTTTCCCAAGACCGACCATTCCGATTTTCATTCTTCCACATCCTTAATTGCTACTTTTGAAAAAGTTGTTAATAACTCTCTAACCTAATTATAACGAAAAAATATTTTTTTATCAATAGATTTATATGAAAAAATATTTTTTCATTAAAAACTTTATAATAAACTGAAAATAGATTAAAATGAATGTGAAAGGGGTTGTCAAGTTATGGAAACTGAAAATATTAATTCTAGACAAAGAATCAAAGCCCTCTATTCTACCTTAAGTGATAAAGAAAAAATCGTTGCTGATTATATTTCAGAAAACCCAACTATCATTATTCACTCCACCATCAGTCAAGTTGCTGAGAATTTGAATATGGCAGAGGCAACCGTTTTTCGTCTATGTAAACGTCTAGGTTTTAAAGGGTATCAAGCCATGAAAATAGCCCTTGCTTCTGAAATTGTTACAGGAATTGAAGATATTCATGAAACCATTCAAGAAGATGATGACGAAAAACAAATTGCAGAAAAAAATATTTCATTCGAATATAAAAACGCTGGAAGAAACACTTTCCATTATTAATCTCGAGTCATTTAAAAAAGCAGTCGCCTTTCTATTAAAAGCAAAACGAATTGAGTTTTACGGAAATGGTGGTTCTGGAATCGTCGCAATGGATGCTCATCACAAGTTTCTTCGTACAGGAATTCCTACTGCCGCATATAATGACACTCATTTTCAGCTAATGTCTGCATCCCAGTTGTCCAAGGATGACGTCATAGTATTGATCTCTCATTCCGGTACAAACGAAGACATGCTTGAATTATTAGAAGTTGCCAAAGAGCAAGGTATACCAACAATTGGAATTACTAATCTATCGAAAACTCCATTTAGTGAAGGGGTAGATGTAGCTCTTTACACCGTATCCCGGGAAACAGAATTTAGATCGGAAGCATTTGCATCTCGACTAGCGCAGCTAAGTATTATTGACGCCCTTTACGTAAATGTTAGTATCAAACGCAAAGAAACAATGAAAAAGTCATTACAAAGCATGAGAAGAGCCATCTCAAGAAAAAGGATGTAGCTCTCCTTTTAGAAAGGATTTCTAAGTATGAATAAAAAATATACACTTGGTCTGGACATTGGAACTACGAGTGCAAAGTCTGTTCTTTTCACAACGAATGGCAGCGTTGTATCGGAACACGAAGTTACTTACCCGACCATTCATCCAGAACCTGCCTGGGTAGAGCAGGACCCTTACATCATAGAAAATGCCGCCATCACTGCAATTAAAAGCACGATGGAGAAATCTCAAATACATCCTGATGAGCTCATATCTATTGGTCTCTCCTCTGCCATGCATTCATTAATCTGCATGGACGAAAAAGGCGATGCATTGACGAACACAATCACATGGGCTGATGGTAGGAGTGTTAAGCAAGCCAGCCAGTTAAAAGGATCTGAAATAGGAAGCAGCATCTATCTTAAGACAGGGACGCCAATACATCCCATGTCACCTTTGTTAAAACTGATTTGGATGAAGGAAACAGGCTATCCTCCTTACGAAAAAGCTTGGAAATTCGTTTCCATCAAAGAGTTTCTCATCTATCGCTGGTTCCAAAAAGCAGTTGTCGATTTTTCTGTTGCATCGGCTACTGGCATGTTTAATATTCATTCCCTTGAGTGGGAAAAAGAAGCCCTAGCGTTAGCAGGAATTAATGAAGAACAATTATCCGCCCCCGTTCCACCAACATACCTTCTTGAAGGACTGTCCGTTGAAATTGCAGGTCGGATGGGAGTAAAACAGGATCTTCCCTTTGCAATTGGTGGAAGTGACGGGCCGTTAGCCAACCTTGGTATTGGGGCAACGGAATCCGGTGATACAGCCATCACCATCGGTACGAGTGGCGCTATTCGACAAATGTCTTCTTCGCCTAAAACAGATATGAAACAGGAAGTCTTCTGCTATGCTGTTTCGAATGACCTTTGGATTCTAGGTGGTGCAACCAATAACGGCGGTAATGTCCTTCAATGGTTAAAAACGGTGCTCGGTGAAAAAGAAAATTGCCGAAGCGGAAAATTTAAATAAAAACGTCTATGATTTGATGACAAAACTAGCAAGATCAGCTGCACCAGGCTCTGATGGACTACTGTTTCTTCCTTATTTAAACGGAGAACGGGCACCCCATTGGAATACAAATGCACGAGGCTCCTATATCGGTCTAGCTAACTCTCATAAAAAAGAGCATATGCTCCGCGCAGGCTTAGAAGGTGTCATTTTTAACCTTTATGATGTTAGTAGCGCCCTTAACCGACTTGCTGGGCCAACCAAAAAATTGTATGCCAGCGGTGGCTTCTCTCGCTCACCATTCTGGTTACAAATATTAGCAGATATTTTCGGTCAAGAAATCTATATTCCAGAAAGCCACCAAAGCTCTGCCTGGGGAGCAGCATGGTACAGTTTAATGGCTGTGAATCATGTGGAAGATTTAGCTTCCATTAAAAAATCCATACCCATGAAGGAAGTCATTCAACCTAACATACAGACACATGAAACGTATGCCGAGCTCTATTCCATTTATAAAGAGCTGTACGGTTCCTTAGAAGCTTCCTTTGACAAACTGGCGACCATACAGCGAAGTGCCGTAGCGCAAAACCACTAACTCGAAATTTCAAACTCTATGGAAGAACTAGACGGACTATCCTATTTACGGATAGTCCGTTTTTGCTGTCGTATCCATTCAAAACTATAGTGAATTATGCCCGTACTACATACTTAGGTACATCCCCGGACAATACATCTGCCACATTTTGGGCTGTTTTCTGTTTAAGTTCGATTTGTGACTCCTCTGAATACCAGGCTACGTGTGGATTGAGAATCACTTGTTCCATTTCTAACAATGGATTATCTGCTTCAATTGGCTCTTGCTCAACAACATCCAGGGCTGCACCTGCAATTTCATTGTTTTGTAGTGCTTTAATAAGAGCTTTCTCATCAATGACAGGACCGCGAGCTGTATTAATAATAAACGCTTCTTTTTTCATGTGCTTAAACTGCTCTTCTCCAACCATTCCCTCGGTAGCCGCTATCAGCGGAGCATGAACGGAGATATAGTCACTTTGTGAACACAACTCGTTTAATTCCACTAATTCCACATTTAATCCAGCAGCAACTTCTTTAGGTATGAAAGGATCGTAAGCAATTACCTTTAACCCAAATGCTTGTGCTTTCTTCGCTACTTGTTGTGGAATTTGCCCTAATCCAACTAAACCAAGTTTTCTACCCCTTAAACGATAGATAGGGGTACCAACCTTAAAATCCCAAGTTCCACTTTTCACGTGATTATTTAAAAGTGTCACTTTTCTTGCTGCTGCTAAAAGCAAGGCCATGGCATGGTCCGATACTTCGTCTAAGCAGTAGTCTGTTACATTACAAACGGTAATTCCCTTTTCAGTTGCAGCAGGGACATCGATCGTATTGACACCGACACCGTACCTTGCGATAACCTTACATTTCGTGAAGGACTCAATTACCTTTCTTGTAATTGGTGCATATTGATTGATGATTCCATCTGCATCCTTTGAAGCTTCTATTACTTCTTCTTCTGTTTTACATTGAGCATAAATAAATTCCACATCGTTTAGATGTTCTTTTAACACTTTTTCTTCTGGTTCTAATGTTTTAAACTCAAAGTCTGTAAATAATACTTTAAAACCCATATATATCCTCCTTCAGCGACATTAGCTTTGTTTGATTTCCTTAAATTTATCCATAAATGCTTTTGCCCGCACCGTAATTTTCGTTAGTTCCTCGTTGGTCATTTCCTTTTTACCATTCACTAAAGAACCACCAATACCAACTGCGACGGCACCAACCTTGAAGTAATCTTCCATGTTATCAAGATCAATGCCCCCCGTTGGCATTATTCGGAGATGTCCTAATGGTCCAAGTACATCTTTAATAAAGCTAGGACCTAATGCCCGAGCTGGAAATACCTTCATAATATCTGCTCCTGCTTCATGTGCAGTCATCATTTCCGTAGTGGTGAACACACCTGGAATACTAACGACCCCGTAGCGTTTTGTCATACGGATTGTCTCCACATTCAAGGAAGGAGAAATAACAAATTCTGCCCCACTCATGATGGTGATTCTAGCCGTTTCCGGATCGAGTACCGTTCCCACTCCTACCGCCATTTCACTGCCAAACTCTTTTCTGATAGCCTCAATGGAACCAGTAATCCCAGGAGAATCGGCTGTTACTTCCACAGCCATAACACCTCCCTTTAATAAGGCTTCTGTTATGGACAGGATGTCCTCTGGTCTAGCACCTCTAATAATAGAAACAATGCCACTTTCTATTAAATGATTAATTTTGTCCATATGCACTTGTCTCCTTATCTATAGGTTATCGTGTCACATCTTGGATTGATGAACTATACCTAGCTAGTTCACTTCTATCAGGTAATCCTTCCACGTCTCCACTTACTTGAACGACTACCGAACCGACAAGATTCCCCCGTTTAATGGACGCTTCAATACCTAGTCCATCTAATTGTCCAGAAATGAACCCTGCAGCAAATCCATCTCCTGCACCAATGGGATCGGCTACATTCTTTACTGGAATACCTGGTACAAGCTTAGATTCTTCTCGATTGATGTACCAAGCACCTTTTTCGCCAACTTTTACAATGACAAGATTAGCACCAGCATTCAAACAGTGTTGACCAATTTCTTCAGGGTCTCGTGTTCCATAAAGAAACTCCCCTTCATCCACTCCTGGTAAAACAACATCCGCTAAGGCGATAAACTCTTTTAATACTTTCCTTGCTCTTTTTTCTGACCATAAAGTTGTTCGCAAGTTCGGATCAAATATAACTGAAACGTTATGCTTTCTCCCTATCTTTATAGCTTCATGCATCATTTCATAACAAGAGTCACTTAATGCAGGAGTAATTCCTGTTAAGTGTAAAAACTTCGCTTGTTTAATGTATTCTTCGTTTAAGTGTTCCTTCGTCATCCTGCTTGCAGCAGAGCCTTTACGATAATATTGAACCCTTATTTCTGATTGGGTTCTCAATTCCTTAAAATAAAGTCCCGTTGGAGCTTCCTTATCTTCCGTCACTTGACTAACATCTACTCTCGCGCCTGCAACAAAGGAAACAAGGGACTTTCCAAATTCATCGTCCCCAACCCGACTTATCCAACCTACTTGGTGACCTAAATTAGTTAATCCGATCGCAACGTTTGACTCAGCCCCACCGAATTTTTTCGTAAAGCTTTTCGCATACCGCATATGCCCTTGTGTATCTGGAGTGAAAAGGACCATCGTTTCACCAATTGTAATAACATCCAGCATTTTCGTTCCTCACTTTCAGAAGCAGCATTTGAATTTAAATAGCATTAAAACTAACGGTAGTTACTAGCTAGCGGTTCTATAATAATTCTGCTTTCTTTAAGATTTTCTCTAATTCCTTTTTCTTATGGTCTGATAGGGGTCTTGTTGGTGCTAGTACATGCGTCGACTCTGTAACCCCCCGAAGTTTCATTGCTTCTTTTATAACGTTAATAAATGGCGAATCCAGTTTGTACATGAGTGGAATGTAAGCTAGTCTTCGCAATAATGCAATTCCCTCATCTAAATTTTTCTCTTGGAATGCGTTGTAAATTCCCACTGTTAGTTCAGGTGCGAAGTTTCCGCTTGCGGAAATAACGCCATCTCCTCCAAGAGATAATGTATTCCATAAATGATCGTCAAATCCACATAGGACACTGAAATCTGGATTCACAGCTTTTACTTTAAGAATTAATTCTCTAATGTGGCCTGCCGTATCAACCGTATCCTTTATTCCAACAATATTCGAATAAGCCCCTACTAGCTTGGTTACTAATTCAGGGGTAAGGTCCTGACCTGTTAATCCTGGAAAGTTATAAAGTAAAATTGGGATGTCAATGGCTTCCGCGATATCTGCATAGTGCTGGTATAGGTTTTCTTCTGATAATGGCCAATAGTAAGGGTTGATAATTACAACACCATCTGCGCCAATTTCCTGACTATGTTTACTTAGGTTAATTACCTCTGCTGTTATGGCGCTTCCCGTTCCAATGAGAACAGGTACACGCCCTTTAACATACTCTACTGCAAATTCAGCCACTTCTTTTCTTTGTTTAACAGACATTTGGCTGAATTCTCCCCCACTGCCTAGGAAAAATAAACCGTGAACGTCAGAAGCAATTAGATAATCAACGACTCGTCCAGTCCCTTCCCGGTCGAGTTCACCTTTTTCAGTTAAAATAATGGATACTGGTGGGATAACCCCTTTAAATTTTACGTTTGACAATGAACTTACCTCCTAATTACGCTTACACGTTTAAAAGTTAGTTATGTAATTCACTAAACTTTTAGTAGTATTCGTATTTTTATTTTTAATATAGATTATTAAAGTAGTTTCGTTTAAATTAGCTTTACGGGGCTTTTGTTCCACAATGCGGAACGACGTTATATTTATAGTTTAATATTAATTGAAAGCGCTTAAAAAAGTCAATAGTTCAATAGAATTCTAGTATTAACTTTTTTGAAACATTAATTAATGTAGCCCATTTCTCTAGAGATTTCCGCTACAGTTTCCAAAATTAATGGTTTTAGTACCTTTTCAAGATGGTCCGATGTAAAACTGGAGTTTGGTCCGGCAATACTCACCGCTGCAATGACCTCACCAGTGTAATCACGAATAGGGGCAGCAATGGAGGCAATACCTTCTTCGTTTTCTACTTCATCCAAAGCATATCCTCTTACCTTAGTGAGTTCTATTGCTTCCAATAATTCTTCTCGAGAGGTTATTGTATTATTTGTTCTTTTGGGTAAACCAACTTTATTAATGATTTCATCTACCTTCTCTATTGACATACCAGATAATAGTGCTTTCCCCACACCAGTACAATGCATATAAACACTTCTGCCAATTTTAGAATACATTCGAACGGTTTGAGTACTCTCTACCTTATCAATAAAGATAGCAAAGCCCTTATCATATATACAAAGATTTAC
>JAJOJL010000090.1 GCA_021208645.1 Bacillus sp. (in: firmicutes)
CCGCCTGCATAAACTTCACCAAATGTTGCAAAGTGGAGCCAACTTAACATAGGAAAATCGTCTAAAAAAATTTACCTGAACCTCTTCAGTCGTATCAAGTAATTCAACATGATACATTTTTTTATCTGTCTTTTTCCAAATGAATGGTCCATAATGGGGAAGCACTCTGCCCCCTAAAAAGAAATAATTTTTCTCGTTAAATATTGCTTTTAAGTTTTCCTCGGCGGTAGACATATCAAGCCCTTTTTTATCACTAGGCAAGAGATCATTTAACGTTTCCAATAACCTTGTTTCTGCTACTAAAAGTTCCACTTTTTTTGTTAATACATCAACAAAATAATGTCGATATGAATTTACGACATTTTCTATCCATTTATCTTCATGGAAAAAATGATAATCAGGGTTCTCCTTAAAAAATCGATTATTATACCTCATTTCCATTACCGATTTCTCTTCTGATTTATCTTTGGTGTTTTTCAGATTTTCATACGTTTTTAGAACATTACCTTCTACACAAAGGTAAAACAGTTTTTTCATAACAACTTCTCCTCTTCGATAAAGTAGCAGAATTTATCTCGTCAAGATACGCTTTTTTTTTCATCTACAAAAACCTACACCATTTCCATGGAAATATGTCGTACCTTACACCTAATCTACATGATTCCATAAGATATCTAACTTCCCAACAAGATTTTGATATTTTCACTACCTAAACATTAATAACCTCGAATTCACGCCACTCTTCCGGTAATAACTGTTGGTATTTCTTCGTCAAAAACCTATCGTCGATTAATGTTAACTGTCCCGTATCTGTTTCCGTACGAATCAATCTTCCCCCTGCTTGAAGTACTTTACTGATTCCTGGATAAACATAGGCGTAGTCGTAACCGTTTTTTCCAAGCCCTATGAAATAGTTTTTAATGATTTCCTGCTCCGTATTAAATTGAGGCAAACCTACTCCAACAACCATGACATTCCCAAGCCTGTTTCCCTTTAAGTCAATTCCTTCCGAAAAGATTCCTCCTAATACTGCAAAACCAAGGAGTCCCTGTTCATCTGTCCCTTGAAACTTAGCAAGGAATGTCTCCCTTTCCGATTCCGTCATCCCATTTCCCTGCATCAGCACATTCGTTTCTGGATATTCATCCATGAACTGCCCAGAAATAAGCTCCATATACTGATAAGATGGGAAGAATACAATCATATTACCTTGACCGGAGTCATACTTCTTCTTTATTAGTTCGATTAATTTGCTACTCGTTTTTTCCCGATCCTTATATTTAGTAGAGAGGTTAGCAATCGATATATGCAAATGCTCTCGTTTAATGGGGATGGCAAACCTATGGCATAATCATCTTCGCCACCACCAAGTATTTCTTTATAATAACTTCCAGGTATTAGCGTCGCCGAGAAAAACACAGTCCCTCTGTAGTTTTTAACCCCTTGGGACAGGAGTTTCGCTGGATTTAAACACATTAATTTGACTAAAACATCGCTTTTTATTCGCTCTATATAAGTGATGAAATGTTCATCATAAAGCTTAACAATTTTTAGATAATGGCTCACTTCGAAATAGGTTTCAAGGACTTGCTCGTAGGCCTCATGCCCTCGGCTAACAGGGAGCCATTCTTCACATGCCTCAGCAAACTGTTTTAATAGCTCTGATAAACCTTCTACCATCTCCTGTTCTGTTGTGTAAGCCCCAGTTGCAAGCTTTTCCTTTTTTAGCTCCAACAAAAACCGGTTAATTTCCATTGCCTTTTCAGGAACGCCGGCAGTTTTTTTCGGAAAAAGTCGTGTAATAGATAAAAAGATCGATTTCCGAATGGAAGCAGAATGCATCGAGCGGGCACGGTCCACTAAATTATGTGCTTCATCAACCAACAGGGCATACTGTTTCTTGTTATCTACAGCAAAACGCTTCAATGCCACCCTGGGATCAAAGACATAGTTGTAGTCACAAATTACACCGTCAGCAAGCATGGATAAATCTAAAGAAAATTCAAAGGGACAAACCTTATGTTTCCTAGCGTATTTCTCTATGGTTTCCCTGTTAAAGTTGTCCTCCTGTTCATAAATATCCAGGACTGCATCGTTGATTCTGTCATAGTAACCGTCGGCAAACTCACAGTAGTTTTTTTCGCACCGGGTTTCCTCTTTGAAGCAGACTTTGTCCTTTGCGGTAATAGTACATACCTTCATACGGAGTCCCTTTTCCCGAAGCAAACGGAACGTATCCTCTGCCACGGTGCGGGTAATGGTTTTTGCCGTCAAATATATAAGTTTGCTAATCTTATCTTCTCCAATCGCTTTGACCGTGGGAAAAATCGTAGAAACCGTTTTGCCAATTCCTGTAGGAGCCTTAACGAAAAGTTTTTTGTCATCTAGAATAGTTTTGTAAACAGCTTTTGCCATATCCCGTTGACCGCTTCGATATGCTTCAAAGGGGAAAGATAGCTGTTGAATAGAGGCCAGCTTTTCCTGCTCGAAGGTTTTAGTTGCTCGTGCAAAGGGCAGGTATCCTTCCAGCAAGGAATAAACAAAATCCTCCAGTTCATTGACGCTGTAGGTTTTTTTCGACGTCTTAATCGCATCTGAATGGACATCCGCATAAGTTAGCTGTACATGTATCGTGTCTAAGCCTTCCTGTTTTCCGTACATAAATCCGTATAGCTTCCCCTGGGCCCAGTGAACTTGGTTGTTATCTGGATCTAGGTCTGCTACGCCCCGTTGGGAAGACTTAATTTCATCGATGGTAAAACCATCCTCGTCATGGAGGAGTCCATCACATCTTCCTTCGATAATAAAACGGAAGTTGTCCATTTCGATGGCATTGGATAAAAATACTTCCTTTTGAGACTCTCCAGTATAACTGCTCTGTACCCGTTGGTGAGTTTTCACGCCATCGGAGAGAGCCGTATTTTTAATTTGATGGGACATGTCAATACTGCCGCTGCTGAGGACATATTCCACCAGCGTTCGCACAGATAAACGAATCTCAGTCATATGTAGTCTCCTATTTTTCCAGTCTTAAGTATATGGTTTCATTTTAGCACGTACGTTCGTTAAATTGCAGGGATTTGTTACTGGAAATTATGGAATATTGGTGTATTAGACAGCTAGTAAAGTAAGAAAACGTATCGTTGCTTAAAAAAGAGACCGTTCACACTGCCTCAATTACTTGATTTCATGAAATAATTCGTAGGCCTTCTTCCGTGCCTCTTTGAGTACTTCCTCACCTTTATCCGTCGTTCGGTAATATTTACGGATTTTTCCGTCCATTAATTTATCCTCTTTCTCTAAAAGGCCATTCTCCTCCATACTATGGAGGATGGGGTAAAGGCTTCCAGGGCTCATTTGATAACCGTGACTCTTTAATTCCTCGAGCATCCATGATCCATAGATTGGTTCGATTTTGGCATGATGAAGAATGTGAATCTGAATAAATCCTAAAAACAGCTTCCGTAATATTTTTTCTTCCATAGTTTCACCTCGCCTTGACGATTTTTTCTAAATGGAACTGGGCTCGATCCGTGAAAAATGCTTTATAACCAAGTTGGACAAACATAATTACAGTAATACTTACACACCCTACAATTCCGAGCATGATGGCAATTTGATACTGGATAGCCGTGACAGGTGATAATCCTGCTAGGATTTGACCTGTCATCATTCCTGGCAAAAACACAATCCCCATCCCTACCATGGAATTAATCGTCGGTAAAATGGCCGCATCGAATGACTGATTTACGATTTTTTTCGTGGCAGCTTTTGGGGTAGCTCCAAGCATTAAAACAGACTCAATATGGGCTTTTTGGTCATGCATCCCTTCCACAAGTCGCTGAACACCAAGGGCAACCCCTGTCATGGAGTTTCCAATCATCATCCCAGCTATGGGAATAAAATACCTTGCATCATACCAGGGCGAAACTTGAACAACGACAACAATAAAATAAAAAAATGCTTCCGATGGTTCCAGTTACCATGGACAATATTATGATTTGCTTGAGCCGCTTACTTAGTGGATATTTTACCCGCTGGAAAATGTTGTGGATGGCGAAAAACTGCATTAGAATGATTATCAACAGGATCCAGACAACATGATTGTTTTCAAATAAATACGCAAGAAGATAACCTACTAAAACTAATTGTAACGTCATCCTCACCGTTGAAATTAATAGTTCCTGTTCCCTTGGTATTCCTTTTAATTTTAAAATAAGCAACAAAATAACAATAAAAACGTACGCAGCTGCCATCTGCCAAATCCCTAGTTCAATTATTCCGTCCATCAGGAAATCTCCTCTCTGCTAACGATACTCCCACCTTTTATTTCAACAATATTTTCTCCATAGGTATCCGCTACTTTTTTAGAGTGTGTGACGATGACGGCAGTTTTCTTTCTCTTTCGAATCGTTTCAATGACATTCCGAATAACCAGCTCCTCTGTCTCTTCATCCAAGGCAGAAGTGGGTTCATCAAGTAAAAAAACTTCGGGATCCATAAGTAATGCTCTCGCAAGACCAAGTCGTTGTTTTTCTCCGCCAGAAAGATCGTCTGCCTCTCCATCTAATGGCTTTCTCAAATGAACGGCTTCTAACGTGTTTTTAAGAACCTCATCATCAGGTGTCTCCTGTTCAGAAAAGGTCAACCCCATGATTAAGTTGTCCTTGACTGTCCCTTCAAATATAATAGGTACTTGTGGAACCATTACCACTTCCCGCCTTAAGTTGACAGGGTCATAATCTTCTATTGGCTTGTTGTTGTATGTAATTTCACCTTCATCTACCGAAGCTAGGTTATTCAACAATCGAATGAAGGTACTTTTCCCACTGCCACTTTCACCAACGATGCAAGTAATTTTTTCACTTGGGACCTGAAGTTCTTCAATAAATAATATTTCACCGAATTTAACATTCTTTAAAGTAAACATTCCTGCTTCCCCCTATCTTTTTAAACTTATAATATCGAATATTGATATCGAGTTTCGTTATTAATAATTCTATCATATTATTTGACAAGTATATAGCAATGCAATCATAGTATTTACCGAACCCATTTTATTGATGTTAAACTGTAAGAAAAGGTACTGGTTGGAGCTCTAGAAGCTAGAAGTGAGGTGGTCAAACTATGGTAAAGACTCCTTGAGTAGTGACAACGAAGGTCGTGTACGATCTTAACGATAATAGATGGTTGCAAAATGTAGGTGGGGCCGAAAACACCGTTGTTCTTACATTCGATGACGGCCCTGGACGACATTTAAACGGAATTTTGGACATCCTTAAACATAAAGAAGTTCCAGCCATGTTTTTCTGGCAGTCTAGGCTTGTCCATCACCGAAGACCTTGGAAACGATGCCTTGATGAAGGGCATGTTATTGGTTCTCACGCTCACAATCATAGTAATTTATCAAGACTTAACCGGGAAAAGCAATGGCAGCAATTGAAGGGGAGCAAGGATCAATTAGAGTCTGTAACAGGGGAGAAGGTACTCTATTTTCGACCACCGTTCGGCCAGTATAACGAAGATACAATGGCTGTTTTGAACGAGTTGCAATTGATTCCTGTTATGTGGGAACTCTCTTCCTATGACTGGGAACTTAAGTGTTCACCGGAAAAAATTGTTTGTAATGTTGTCAATCACATACGCCCAGGTACCATCATCCTCCTCCATGAATTGCCCCAGACAGTTGCTGTCCTTTCCCAATTAATTGATGGGGTAAGGGAAAAAGGATATGAGTTTACGTTAATATGAACAAAAAGAAAGACTAGAAGGCAATCTACCCTCTAGTCTCTCTTATTTACTTATTTTACGTTAATTCAACTTGTTTTTACCATGGCCTTCCGTTGCCAGGTCCTCCTGGTCTTCCGTTCCCACCATCGTCATCATCGTCATCATCATCATCTCCATTGTCACCGTCACCGCCGCCATTGTCATCACCAGAGTAATTTATAGCCTCTACTGCCTGCACAAGGCCATAGCCATAGTAACTTGACGACCCTAGGTTAACTGCTGTGTCCCTTAACAACTGGCGAAGTTCATCATTCGACAACTCTGGTTTTTCTGCCCAAACAAGTGCTGCAACCCCTGCCACATGAGGTGAAGCCATGGATGTTCCATTATACGCATGGTAGTTATTACCTGGAGTTGTACTTAGTACATTTACCCCAGGAGCAGAAAGTTCTACCGCTGGTCCCGTACTGGAGAAAGAGGCACGATTATTGTTTTCATCAATAGCCGCGACGGCAATTACAGAGTCATATCTAGCAGGATAACCTACAGTCGTTCTGTTTCCTCGGCCTTCTCCGCTGTTTCCAGCAGCAGCCACCACAAGGATTCCTGAATCATTGGCTAGATTAGAGAAATCTTCTAGAATGGAGGAACTTTGCGACCCACCAAGACTCATATTAATGATGTCCATTTCGTTGTCAATTGCCCATTCGATTCCTTCCGCAATTCCTGCATAGGACCCGCTACCGTCATTATTTAATACCTTTACAGCGTAAAGTTCTACATCATAAGCAACCCCAACAACCCCAACATTATTGTTTAAGGCCGCCACTGTTCCTGCCACATGGGTTCCGTGACCGCTTCCGTCATAGAAAGGATCGCTGTTAGCTGAATCGGTGAAAACAGAATGACCATCTTCTTGGACATTTAAATCCTCATGAGTATTATCAATTCCCGTATCAAGAATTGCTACTTTTATCCCTTCACCCGTGTACCCTTCACTATGGGCATCAATCCCTTGTACATGAGGTATCCCCCAAGGAACCTGTTGTCCTAAAGCCTGCGCTTCATAGTTCTCTTCAATGACTTTTATTTGTGGATGATTGCTTAACCCAAAGGCTTGCCTCTCCGACAAATGAAGATTGACTACGGGTAAGTAGTTGTACGTATGAAGAACATCCTCATCATTGACTCCAAATGCCCTCAACAGTCCATGGTCAACCGGGCCATTAAATTGTACTAAGTATTCTCCACTTCCCCCTTGCGCCGATGGTCCTTGTGCACCGATTGCCGGTACCAACAATGTCAAAAACAATGAAACTGCGAAAAAAATTGATAAAGCTTTTCTCATCAAATTCCTCCTAAAAATTTGTGAATAGTACTTTACTATACATACAAGGTATTTACACAAATATTCTAAATAGTAAACGTATTCTGACTAAACTACTGCTAAAATCATACTTTAGTTGTACTGAATAGTACTAAAGTTATATAGTAGCAAGCTTATAGAAGAAGAGAGCAGCACTTCTTAGGAAAGTGCTGCTCTCTCATTACTTATTTTACTATTTAACATTCATCCGTATCTCGGCCGCAAAGCTCACCAGTTGCAGACCAACGTGCGATATTTGATTTTTCCAATAGATTTGTGATTTCTTCGTAATCCATCCGATCTTCTACCATTCGACCATTAATATAAATGGTCGGTACTACTAATACGTCCAATCCCCGTGTTACTTGGCGGGTACGGCGGATTACATCGTAATCCAATTCAACAGTTTCCCAACCAGCTAATGAGAATTCCTCCGCTAGACCGTCAATATATTCGTCCGAACCCCAATCATCCAGCCCGTGATCGGCAAAAATTCGTTCGAGCAAGTCAAAATATCGTTCTGGGTAGATTTCTTCCACCTTCTGAGTAAATTCTGTTAACGCCAGTGTTTGTTTACTTAAATAAACTTGCGGAATGGAATAGAATTTTGCTTTCCCTGTATCAATATATTCTTCCTGAAGTTTCACGAAGATTTCTTCCACCCATTCTTTACAAAAAGGGCACATATAATCGAGCACAAAAATGATTTCATCTTGTGCATCCTCGTCTCCTAAAAACACTCTATTTTCAATAAATTCCGTAGTATTATATATTGTTTCTTGCTCTGCCTCCGGAAGTTCCTCCTGACCATAACTTTCAAAACTAGTCTTTAAAAACAAACTAGACATAATTAATAGTGCTACAAGACCAATGATTTTAATGAATGCTAGTATTTTTGTTTTCATGTTGTCGGCACCTCGCTTTTCATTCTCTTACAAGTAAATCATAACGAAAAACAAAACAAATGAAGTAGCTTGGTTGTTACAATATCGTGAATCGAATTGTAAGATTCACAGTTTTTTCATATAACTACGGGGATTCTTCACATTTATAAGGGCCTTGCTAATTCGTTACTTATTATTGAGGGGATATAATTAGGGCAGGATTCCTGCCGTTTCCTTCCCTTAATTCATCCCACAACCAATTAAGGGCAGGATTCTTCTCGTTTCCTTCCCTTAATTCATCTCACGAACCATTTAAGGGCACGATTCTTCTCGTTTCCTTCCCTTAATTCATCCCACGAACCAATTAAGGGCGCGATTCCCCTCAACACTTCACACTAGATACTCTAGAACGACAAAAAAATCAGCCTCAGGTAGTAGCTAAAACCAATCTCCAGTACGTTTAGAATCCCTTCATGTCAGGCTAAAATAAAATTAAGATAAAAACCGGGGAGGTAATTTAAATGACAATCCTAACTTTAATTAAAAGTTCGTTCAAGCCAAACATTGAAAAAATCCGCAGAACAGAACAACACATGGAACAGCATCAAATTCACATCCAACAAAAATTTGAAAACAGATATTTCTAAACATGACGATTGTTGCCAGTAAACGAATATCTATACTTGTTGCTTTGTCCCTATCACACAAGTAAGGCTGATCAAAAGAACTGATTTACCAGCATTTTGACCAGCCTTACAAAATTTCTTCTACTCCCACTATTACTTCAACTAATTCAGCCTCTTTATACTCCCAGATGTATTTTCTACGATATTGATCTGTATCCCTTGATCAATTCTTTCCGCACTTAACATGAGAAATAAATACGTTACAGCTAAGGAAGCTAATACTAAGATCAGCAACCCTACCACAATGCTCCAGCTGCCTAACAATATTTTTCCAGACAAAATGCTTGCCATAAGGGACCCAAGCATGGCTAAAATCCCAAAAGAATTCTCTCCGAAGTCTGCAACAAACGGCTGAAATTCTGTCGGCATAAATACGAGAACGGCGATAGAAAACATCAATACTATATATGGGATATTGATAAGCACAAGGAGAAATCCTGTTCCAGTCTCAATCCGTTGCTGTGGATTATTCGGATTGTATTTCCCACCAATCGTCCCTGCCCATAAACCGATACTTGCCATACCTAGGGAAATGAATCCGAAACTGATGGCACCTGCCAGTGTCCAATACCACGCCCAACCTAGCACTACCATCAATATCACTTCCAAAAAGATAACAAATACATACGGTATGAGCCAATGAATCCACAGCTTACCAAGGGCAATCTGCATCCCAGACAACGGCATAATTCGGAGGATCCAAACGGCCCTCTCTTCCCTTCCTATACTGGATGCGGTAAAGGTTCCAATCAGCAAGGTGAAAAAGAAAATTATCATTGCATGAGCCACAAGCCAACTGATTAACGGATTGTCTAGCACAGCTTCCCTTGCCTCAGCATTTGTAACGATACCAAAGAAAGGAAAAATCATCAAAAACAGCATTGGTAAAAAAGTGAGCCATTCTCTCGGATCCCGCTGGACTGCTCGTAGTTCCTTTAATCCGAGAAAAACAACAGGATGCTTGAGAAGTTTACCCTTCACCAACTTTTGCTTCCGTTTTTTTCCCCGAGAAGAGCCTTCATTTAAGCGAATCCACCCTGTGCGAAACCCCCGTTCCACAATCATTGGTGTTAGGATGGCAACTAAAATGGCCAAGGCAACTAATGCCATTACCCAGACAATGCCAATTACTGAAAATTCCACACTAAAGATCGCCATTGCCTCTCCAGCCCACGTCGTTGGGAGCCAAGTTGGCATGACCGGAAGACTCATGGAAAATTCATCCCTGACGTCTGTTCCTGTTATTCCCAATAAATTTGGTAATTGCACAATGATAAAGATAAAAAATCCAGCCAAACCGGTCATTAATGTCATTAATTCTTTGGCCCTGTTTCTTGGCAGTATTTGAATAAGCAACAAATTAAAAAGATAAGCGAAGGTCAATCCGATGAGGACCACCGCCAACGCCACCAATGGAATAAATAGGAAATACACCCACAAAGCGTCTGCCCCTGCACCAAAAACGACCAGGAAAAAGCTCAACAAAAGCCACACAAACCCTGCCGTGGAGAAAAAGCTTTGGATATACTTCACCCAAAATATATGCTTCGTTGAAATTGGAAGGGTAAATAAAAACTCCACGTCCCTCGCCGAAAATAAATGTTTAAACACTTGGGGGATGGCGAATAAAACCGTTAATATTACTGCAGCGAGACTGACAATGGAAAAAAGGCTCTCCCGTTCTTCTAGTGGGAGAAATTCTCCTAATGCATTAACGCCAAAAATAAAAATTGGTACAAAGATTAGGGCTAACAAACCGATGGCAACGATCGGTAATATTTGTCCGGCACGAAGGTTAGACAGCCCCCCGGGTAAATTGCTTCCAATATATATGTAGTAAACGTCGTGTCATGGTTATTAGCGCCCCTCCTCTTCCAAGCTCCGAATAATGTCTTCTTCCTCGTCTCCCCCAGTTAATTCAAGGAATATGTCCTCAAGGCTCGCCTGCTGATTGCCCCCTTTGGCACGCAGTTCTTCCATCGTCCCTAAAGCCAACAACGATCCACTCGTAATAATGCCTACCCGGTCACACATGTTTTCGGCAATTTCCAAAATATGTGTAGACATGAATACAGTAGTTCCTTGATCACACAAATCCCTTAACAGACGCTTTAGTTTCCGTGCACTACTAGGATCTAGGCCCACCGTTGGTTCATCGAGAAAAATAATATCCGGGTCGTGTATCAACGCGCTCACTAACGCGATTTTTTGTTTCATACCATGGGAGTAGCTTTCCAAAAGCTCGTCAGCACTGTTCGTGAGATTAAATAAATGTAAGTATTTTTCTGCTCTCTCGACAAAATCCTCTTCTTTCACTTTATAAACAGAGCCCACAAAGCGGAGAAACTCCCAGCCAGTCAGCTTCGGGTAGAGGTTAGGCTGATCAGGAAGATAGGCAATATGCTTTTTCGCCTCCAAAGGCTTCTGCCACATATCAATCCCACAAATCTCAATCTTACCTCCCGTAGGTTCTAAAAGGCCAGTCATCATTTTGATGGTTGTTGTTTTTCCTGCACCATTTGGTCCTAAGAATCCGAACAACTCCCCTTTATTGATTGTTAAGTCCAGTGGTTTAACGGCTTCTGATTTCCCGTATGTTTTCGTTACTTGCTGTAATTTTATTGTTATCATATTTTTTCCTACCTTCCTTGTAAAAAACTTTGCTACAAAAGTTAAAACAGAACAGCCGGGGACAAGGTATCCGCCGGCTTTTCAATTAACACCTAATCAATTGTTGCCACTACTTGTTGCCACCGTCGCCGCACCTGCCATGGCTGCAACCATCGCTGCCTGCTGTGCCTGCATAATTGTTTCGATTGTCGTCTGAATTCCGGTACTTACTAAACGCTTATCCTCCACTTTATCTTTCACAACAAAGTTGATGGCCATCATAAAGTTCATATCTTTATGCCAGCGAAACAACTTTTCTCCATTTAATCTCTCATTGACCTTCATGACATTATTAATTTCTCTTTCAGCATCCTCAAGTAGTGCCAGTAGTCCAAGGGCAGGATAGTACATAGGCTTAATCCGTTTACCTCCATCCTGGAACTTATCCATCAACCTGATGCAACGCTCCATAATCACTTCACAATCTTCACCCACTTGCAAGGACAGCACATGACTCAAAAAATTGCAAGTCGTTTTCCTTTTCGAAAACCGTTTTTTTGATAGATTATGATAATAGTAGTCGATTTCATTCATCAAGCTTTCCACTTCTCTCTCTTCTTGGGCAAGGAGTACCGCTAACGGATAATCCCTTTGCCCCGTCAAAAACATATGACTTTTCTTCATCCCTTTATATATTTCCACCGCTTTATCACTCATTACGTCTAAGCTTTGTTTCTGCTGTTCACCCGTAAGTAGGCTAATGGCAGCAATATACGTAAATGCTCCCCTTTTAAAACCCTTCTCCGTAAGCTTATCGTATACCTTTAAATAAACATGAAATGTTTCTTCAGGATTTTCAAAACGCAGGATCAGCATGGCAGCAATCGTAAACCGCTGCGTGGACCTTAACGAAGAAAACAAGCCGACATTCTTCTTAATATACTCACTCACGCCAAGGAATTCTTCCAAATTAAATGGTTTGCCTTTTATTAGGTAAAGGGAGGCAACCATCATTAACGTTCGCTCATCAGTAATCTGCCACCTCAACTTTTTCTTCAACTCCCCAAAAATCTGACCATAATCATGTACGAGCTGTTCTGCCATTTGGCCCATAAAAAAACACTTCCTTTATTTCTGTTATTTTTTATACGAAAAACCTCGGGAAATGTTTCAGTTTTGTAAGTTTAAAAGATCGGAAAAAATAGTTGCGTTTAATCCCCTCATCTACTAACTTCGATTTCCCAATTGATTTTACTGGAACATTTAGAAAAATTAGGCTTGGCAAGAAGAAATAAATTGCAAATGTAACATCTATGGAGTAGTAATCGTACGGAATGAAACCTCTACCAATCCTCACTAAAAGCTTTTCACAAGCATTTCATAAAAACTACTAACTTAAATTCCCTTAAAAATTGTAAAATTAATTTAAATTTAACTGTAACGAACGGAACCATCATGGAACTACCTAAATGAAACGAACTTTCAACAACGATAATACGGAATCCCCGGAGGGCTTAAAATGGACCTTGAAGAAATTTACGCTACCATTCAACCGAATATTTATGCCTTCTTCTTTGTAAAAACAAGGAACCGGGAGCTTTCAGAAGATTTAACCCAAGAGGTTTTTTACCAGGCCATTAAAGGGTTTAAGAACTTCCATGGGGATTCTTCCATAAAAACGTGGATCTTCGCCATTGCTAAAAATGTTTTAAAAAAACACTTCCGATTAAAGAAATACCACCTCCAACTAACAGAGAAACTTCAAGGGGAGGGGGAACTCGCTACTTCTTTAGAAGAGGAGATCATCCATAAGGAAGAACATCACCAGCTACTACACCTTTTGGAAAAGCTGGAACCTCTGCCTAAAGAAGTAGCTACCTTAAGAATATACGGGGAGCTTTCGTTTCGTGAGATTGGCGCTTTACTTGATAAGTCAGAAAACTATGCAAGAATCACCTTTCATCGCGCAAAGCTCAAAATGCAGAAGGAGATGAAGAATAATGAAAGATAAGGACATTCGCCATATTATTGAAGACCTCCTCCCCTTATACGCAGAAGGGATGTTGAGCGATGAAACAACGGCATGGTTGGAGAAACAAGCAAAAAACAATGAAGAGTACGGGGAATGGTTAAAGCTCGCAAAAGAAGACTTGCCACAAACGGAGTTGGAACCCCCTGTTGATTCACAAAAAATGTTCCAGAAGGCAACCCGCAAGCTAGCTATGTTCCAAATCGTTTTTGTGGCCATTTCCTTTTTGCTAGCCGTAAATACTGCCCTAATTAATGAAAGTTTTGGGTTCATTTTATGGTACACCGTGCTAGGCTGTATAACATATTTGTTTTACAAAGATTGGAAAATCGTTTTTTATATCTCCTTCCTTCCTGTTTTTTTATGGTCCATTGGCTCAGACATCCTGGGCTACGTCAGAGGTCACTACCTTGAAGGAACAACGATTATTGAATTGGTAACCGGTACGCTCTTTGGCTCGGTTTTACTATCGTTCATCCATTTACTCTTTGCCATTATTGGCTGCATCATCGCATGGATTATTTTAAAACTTAGGGAGGGATAACAATGTTGAAAAAAATAGGACTAAGTTTCATACTCGTCGTTTTAGTTTCCTTCGTATTCTTTGTTTATGATCAATTTAACGGCAATCCAGTTAGTAAATACCGTGCTGCAAAAGCATTGGATAGTTACTTAGAAGAGGTTTATCCTGAGAAAGAATTAAGGAGATCCAACGGAGGGTATTATGACTTTAAATTTAATGAATATGGTTTTGCCGTAACGAACATTGGCAATGGAACGATCCAGGCCGAGGAAGTGGGAAGTGAGACTTCAGAAAAAATTCCTGATGTTAGGGATTATTATTTTACGGTGGCCGGCTTCTTCCAGCCTGAAGTGCGCATGGATGGCATCCGCCTCTCCCAGATTGACCAGATAATGACGGAACGGATAAGTGAAGAAGCAGGCGAGGAAATCATCGCTTTCTTAAAGACAACCTTAAATAATGTATATGCTGTTGATGTTAGGGCAGAAGTGTTAAAGGGGCAGTTAGATGAAGGCGTTCATTGGGATAAAACCCTTCCGTTAGATAGACCAATCACTATTTTTATTGTTTTAGATTCTTCCGACGACAAATTGGAGAAATTCTATAACGACACTGTCCTCATTCAGGAATTGCTAAATGATTCTGGTTATGATTACGAACGTGTGACCATCAATGGGAATGTCATTAGTTTTAATGGGATCGGAGAAGAGGAAGACAGGAACGAGCATCGAGGCTATGTGAAATTTGGTTTTGGTTTTGACAAAAACGAGGAAGTAAAAAAGAAAAACATTCGGGAGTTTTAATTTAAAAACACTAAAGGTGCCTCAAAAAGTGATTCAAACTTCTTAAGACACCTTTTTTCTAATGTTCTTGTAAGCTCTTGATTTCCACTGTGAACCGATTATCTGGTTCATCCACTGGAAATACATACGCCTGTTCTGCATTTTGGTCCACCGTTTCAATAAAAACAGAGGTTCCTTTATACGTAACTCTTATCATGTCTGGAGAATCTAAAATTTCTTTTGCCCGTTCCTTTTCCATCAAAAAGCCCTCCTTGAATGAATTGACAAATATAGGTTTTCCCATGCTTTATCAATTATTCAAGTCCAGATACATTTTAAAGTAATCGACAGGTACTGCCAAGCCAACACGAAGTCGGTCTCCCTTATAATCCACCCGGGAAGTGGCATAAACAACGCCTACCACTTTTCCGTCTTTATTGATGACTGGACTGCCGCTGTTCCCTTTGTAGATAGGTGCATCAATCATGAGCATTGGATCCTCTTTACTCCTGACAGTTGTTAAGTCAAGGACATGACCACGGTTAGCAATAAAGTTAAAAAATAATGGATTTCCGATGATGTATACTGGTAACCCTGTTTCCCATGTATCTTCAAATTCAAGTACCGGTCGCTGTCCTTCATCTCCATCAATTTGCAAAATGGCAATATCAATGTCTGGATCTTCTTCCACCACTTTGGCCCGATACGTAGTGCCATCCTCGAAAGTGACAGTTACCATCTGAGGCAGGTCGTCGATCACATGATAATTGGTCATGATGTGTCCCTCTTCTGAAATGTAAAAACCCGTTCCTTTACTGTTCCCAGCGCGGACGACAACGACTGATTCTTTATAGAGTTGGACATCCTCATTCTGGGAAAGCTCATGGGAAATGGCTAAGAATTCAATGGAAGCAAAGTTAAACAGCTGAGGCCATAAAGACCAAACGTTACTTAGCATTGCTACCGTAATGATACTGGCAATGGCAACTTTAAAACCCTTACCCTTACTTGATTTTTTTCCCATTTCTTCTTTTTCATCTGGTGGGTTGAAAAATTCTTCCCTTGTGTAATAACGCTCCCCATCAAAGTAGAGTTCTTCTTCATGGGCTGGCTTCGGCTTTTCTGTCTGGATTTCTTTATCCGGTTGTTTATGGCTGTCATCATTATCCGGTCTGCGCTTATCTCTATTGTTATCGTCGTTATTCAAGGCTGTTCCCCCCTGCAAACTATCATCAATATTGTACCATGACAAAGGAGAATTGCAGAAATGAAATAGGGAAGCTAGTTTATGTTGCTGCTGTTTTCGTTAGGGACTGCTTTTGTTTATTTAATTTTCGCTTCATAACAGGTACGACTCGAGTTTTTACCAAGAAAACATTAATAATCAATAAGATAGCAGAAACAATAAACAAGCTGCTCATCCCTTGATAGGAGGCAAGCCAACCTCCGGCAATGGGGCCGATCATCGTCCCTAGATACATAAAGCTATTGGAAAACCCGTAAGTGCGGCTTTCCATTCCTTCTGGCGCCACATGGCGAATCAATGAATTAATGGAGGGAAGGAGCCCCCCTAAACCAAGTCCTAATAAAAAGCGTAAAGCCAAGAGTTGCCAATAGTTTTGCACGAATGCTTGCGGCAAGGTAACAATGGCCACAAACAGAAGCGCCCAGAGGAGGACAAAGTGAGCCCCTTTCCGGTCACTTAATCGTCCAAGAAATGGACTTGCAGACATATTGGCAAAGCCCATCACCGACATGACAAGCCCAGCGTAAAAGGCGACATTTTGGGAAGTAGTTAGCTCTTGAACATATAAAGACAATAATGGATTAATACCAATGATGGCACATTGAACAATGAAAAACACAAAAAACAAGGTAAGCATCGGCGAAGTCGCGGCAACCTTTTTGAAGTCCTGCCACGTATTCGTTTTGACTGTCTCTTCTTTTTTCTCGAAATGCTCCTTTACGAAAAATAACACGCCAAATGCCGCAATTAAAATCGTTGCACCAGTCACATAAAAGATCATCCGGAATCCCATGAAATCAGCCATGACACCACCAAATAATGGTCCACAAATGCCACCTGCAACAGCACCTGCTTGCAGCATTCCTAACGCGTAGCCAACATGCTTCTTTGGTGTGCTCATGGACATGAGAGCAATGGCTGCAGGAATAAATCCGGAAATCATTCCGTTAAGGAGTCTTAGGAGCAGTAACGACCAAGGTCCAACGGCAAATCCTGTTAGTGTTACAACAATGGCCATCCCGAATCCTGAGCGTAGCAGCATTAGTTTCCGACCATGCTTGTCAGCGAGCCGCCCCCATATAGGTGAAAAAATAAAGGCAGATAAAAAGTTAGCTCCGAAGATGATTCCAGCCCAACGGCTAACGGCTTGAGGGTCTGTTACCCCAAGTTCTTGAAGATAAAGCGGTAAAAAGGGGATAATCATGGTCATTGCTGCCATGACAAAAAATTGACATACCATTAGTATGTATAAGTTCCGTTTCCAATTTGAAATTGCCATTTACGTTCACATCCTTATTCACCTTTCTATTATATATTTCGAGTGACGAAATTTTCAAGGGGCTTTTGAGGGGTTTTTGGGATGGGGCGTGAGATTTTATATATAGCTAATTTGTGATTGAATTTTCAGAAAAGTAAATATATAATTTTCTTTAAGTCCTATACAATTAATGGAACAACGAACACAATTATGTAAGCGTTTACAACTTTTTTTTTCTAGGGGGATAGACAATGGCAGAAAAATTAGAATCAGTAGAACACTCAGGTACACCGCTTCATAAGCAACGGCCTGGACACATGGAAATGCTGAATTATGGTTTGGGCTTCTTTGGCATCATCCTAATATGGACCATGGTGGGTACCTTTTTAACCTTCTATTACACAGACATGGTCGGAATTTCTGCTGGAGTGGTAGGAACGCTCATGCTCGTTGCAAGACTATTGGACGGGGTGACAGACATTGGAATGGGGTCGGTCGTAGACAGAACTAAGACCAAACACGGCCGCGCTCGCCCGTGGATTCTTTGGATGGCTATACCCTTTGCCGTGTCAGGCGTCTTACTGTTTTCCGTACCTGAATTAACAATGACCTGGACGATTGTGTATGCCTATGTGACGTATATTTTTCTCATTCTCACATACACAGCCATCTCAATTCCTTACAAGACATTATTAGGGCTCATGACGCAAGATCAAAAAGGACGTTCCCTCGTCAACATTTATACAGGTGTTTTCACCATGCTCAGCACCATTCTCGTCATGACGTTGGCAGAGCCCATTGCAAGTGCCTTCGGTGGAAAAACCGGTTGGAGTATCGTATCCATCGGAATAGGTGTTATCATATTGATTACCTGTTTCACGGCATTTCGCTCCACGAAGGAAAGAGTTGATGTGGAAACGCTGGAGAAGCCGAAAAAGGTCATTCCTTTTAAAATTGAATTTAAAGCATTAATGCAAAATAAATATTGGGTCATCATTACTATTTATTGCGTCATCGCCTATACGTTAAACGCTCTTTTATCGGGGGCAGGGATATTTTATGCTACTTATATTTTTGGGAATAGCAGTTATTTTTCATTATTTGCTCTTACTTTATTTGTCCCGACAATCATTTCCTTCTTTTTTGTAGGCCGTTTAGTGGGACAGTTTGGAAAAAGGAATATTGCCCTGTTTGTATCATTAATTGCCATTTTCGGTTCGGTGATTAAATTGGTAGATCCGTATAATTTAACCCTTTATTTAGTAGGGAATGTGGTACAGGGTTTCGGATTAATAACAATTATTACGTTTCTATATGCCATGATTAACGATACGACCGAGTACGGCGAATGGAAGTCTGGTTTTCGAACAGCAGGACTTGTCAACAGTGCCGCGAGCTTCGGTATGAAAGTAGGCACAGGGATTGGCGGTGCCTTAATCGGCTGGCTTTTAGCTTATGGAGGGTATATTGGCACGCTTGACGTACAAACTGACTCCGCCATGACCATGATCATGGTGCTTAATATTCATCTACCGCTGATTTTAACGGTGTTGCAGGCGGTACTCCTTTGGATGTATAAACTCGACAAACAATATCCAGATATTTTAGCAGAGTTGAGCGCAAGAAAAGGGTAAGTTTGCAATTAAAAGACTTCATTTCACTTGAAAATGAAGTCTTTTTTACATTTTTGCTATTAGGGAGCGGGAAAAGAGCTGTGGTAAGTGTAAAAATGACAGTTTAACTCTAAGAAATTAGCATATTTATGCTCAATTTTGTCGGTTTCAAAGTATTTGATCCTGTTTTACAGCAGTTGATTAATTTTACCCGCCGTAATTGGGAGTTTACCCGCGGAAATTGGACGTTTACCCGCCGCAAGTACATCTTTACCCGCCGAAAACAACGATTTACCCGCCGTTGTCACATTTTAGACACAAAAACCCCGAGCCACCTCCAACAACTTCCAGTAAAGTAGAAACTAGCAGTATATCAAAAAGGGGGGATTCCACCACTTATGCCCTTAGCAAAAGACGATTTAAAGAAAGCATTAACACGGGATCAGTTTCCCCGTTCCGCCAAATACGACCCGGAATGGATGATCAAAAACGATATGGGACCAAGCTCCGTTTGGCTCACAGAGTTCCTTACGGAAAAAATGGATTTAAAGCCGGGGATGAAAGTGTTGGACATGGGTTGTGGTAAAGGGATGAGTTCGATTTTTTTAGCGAAGGAATTTGGGGTGCAGGTATGGGCGACAGATTTATGGATCAGTGCCACCGACAACTGGAAACGGATTAAAGAAGCAGGTGTGGAGGATCTCGTCTATCCAATTCATGCAGAAGCACATACTCTCCCATTTGCACAAGATTTTTTCGATGCCATTATTAGCATTGATTCCTATCATTATTACGGTACAAATGAGTTATATTTGTTCCGCTTTGCTGAACTTGTTAAACGGGGAGGGCTAATTGGAATTGTTGTTCCAGGACTGAATAAAGAGTTTCAAGGCACCACCGTTCCGGCGCATTTACAGGAACATTGGGACCCAGAATGGTTTACGTTCCATACACCTGAGTGGTGGTCCCAGCTTTGGCAGCGTTCAGGACTAGTCAACATGGAAGTGGCCGACACCATGCCGAACGGTTCAGACGTCTGGCTCCATTGGGAAAAAACGGCGAAGGCATCAGGACTTTGGGGCCGAAATGGTGACATAGAACTTCTGACAGCAGACAAAGGTGAATATTTCACTTTCACTCGAGTCACTGCCACAAGAAAATAACTAACCAAAGACATATCCAGTCATGCAAAATGATGAATTTACAGAATGTAAAATAGAAAGAGGCGGCCATTACCAATCTCTCCCATGGGCCGCCTCACTTAAGTTCCACTACTAATCTTTACTCCACAGTAAACTCCATTGACACCTCAAACATGCTTCCGTCTTTCGGTGTCATCCAAGCTCGCAATACATAGTCTCCCGGCTCCAATTCTGCATCAACCTGATACTCTTTCAAATCTAAATCAAATACTAATTCGTCTCCAGGTTGAAGTACTTCTTCCCCCTCCACCTGTAAAAACATAGCTACACTAGAAAATAAAAATACTGTCTCACCTGCATCTGTTTCAACAGCAAAGTCATATCTCTGTGAGCTGGAAAATTCCATTGTAACACTTTCTTCGGAATCATTTCTTACCTTGTATTGAAAAACTAAGTCACCAGCTAAAGAAATAGAAGGTTCCAATTCTCCCGTTGCCTCTCCACCTGAATCACCGCCATCAGCAGGTTCGCCGTTATCACCAGACCCACCGCTTCCAGAGGTTATCTCTTCATTACCTTGCCCATTCCCTGTTCCGCATCCTGCTAAAACAATTCCCATCAGCAACAATATAAGCAGCTTTTTCATTGTAATTCCTCCATCCATACTAGGAAGTATTCTTATTCTTTCATAGTGTAAGTCGAAATATTTTTCGAATAGTTACATGTTTCCGTAAGCCCGCGCAAAATTTTTTCCCAAACGGCAAACAAAAAAAGGAACAGCCTACTACTCTGTTCCCCCATCAGATCATCACACAAGCACCATACAGCCTCTAATTAAACCAACCCTTTTCCTTGGCAATGGTAATGGCCTCGATCCGGTTCCCTACCTCCAGTTTTTCAAGAATAGAAGAAATATAATTGCGTACTGTTCCATTGGTTAGGTGAAGGTTTTCGGCCATTTCCTTCGTACTTTTTCCTTCTGCCATTAATTTCAGTACTTCCCTTTCCCGTTCCGTTAACGGGTTTTGCTGACTGTAAAAATCATCAATTAATTCTGGAGCATATATACGCCTGCCTGCCATAACACTACGAATCGCATCGGCCAGATCGTCACTAGGGCTGTCTTTTAACATATAGCCATTTACTCCTGCTTTGACGGCTCGTTGAAAATACCCTGACCTAGCAAAAGTAGTTACAATAATGATCTTGCAACCTAAGCCTAATTCCTTCATTTCTTCTGCTGCTTCTAGTCCTGTTTTCCGAGGCATTTCAATATCCATGATACAAATGTCTGGCTCATGCTTTCTGGCAAGATTAACGGCATCCTCCCCGTTGTCTGCACTTCCTACTACTGTCATGTCATCCTCTAAATCTAGTAAAGAGGAAAGGGCTCCAAGAAGCATTTTTTGATCTTCTGCAATGATAATTCGAATCATTCTTCCCCCAACTCCTTATTCTCCACCGAAGGATTAAAGTTATTTGGCACTTTAATAACAACGGTCGTTCCTGCTTCTTCCTTAAACTTAATGCTTCCATTCACAAATTCCAATCGTTCCTTCATGCCTTTTAATCCACTTCCTCCGCCTTTTGAGCGCCCCTTTTTCCCAGAAAACCCAATACCATTATCTTTAATAGTAATCTCCAAATCCGTATTAGTGGGATTAATATGGATAGAGCAGGCAGTTGCTTCACTATGCTTTACGATGTTCGTCACTGCTTCCTTCAAACACATGCAAACGAAATTTTCAGCAATTAGAGACGTATTAGGGAGATGAATAGGTCCTGTAAGACTAAGCTTTATATCCGCAGCCTTCAGTAGCTGCTTAACACGATAAATCTCGTCTTCTAGTTTTATTCCACGCATTTGCATGACAAGTTCTCTTACTTCCTTCAATGCAATTCTAGCAGTATTTTGAACGTCCCTAATTTCTGAACGCGCTTGGTTCGGGTTTTTACTGATGAGTTTTGCTGCTAAATCGCTTTTCAGACCAATTAACGATAATTTTTGACCTAGCGTATCGTGAAGGTCACGGGAAATTCGCTGACGTTCCTCCAACACTACTAAATCTTCAATACGTTTATTGGCATCCTCTAGCTTCTCCTGAAGCATTTCTTCTTTGTTTTTATTATAAGTGCTTACGGGCAGGAGGATAACAGCCATTAAACTTAGGAATACAAAGGGCAGCTGAGTGATAAAAACGCTGTGGGCAATAAATCCGTAATAACTCGTACTAAAGGTACTGACAAGCAAGATAACATAAAAAGTAATGAATGCTGCTTTTCTCTTAATATTCCCTATAAAAAATGCTAGAAATAAGAAAAAGTAAATATATCCGAACAGCATGCTCATGGCCGTTGCAATGGCTATCTGCATACTTGCCCCTACGTAGACAATCCAGCCGTGAGAAGCAAAAGTTAAAACATAGCTAATGAAATAACCGATAATCATGGCAATTCCTATAGCAACTTGTAGGGTGGAGGAATCGTGAAAAATAAAATAGAAGGGGAGTATGTAAAATACCACCCACACATAAGGACTAAGCCCTGTATTTTTCCGAAACTTTTCACTCCATTTTTTCACGTGTGGTCCCTCGTTTCTCTCTCCAGTATGTAAAAGTATACAAGTAAGGTTGAGTAAAGGAGAAGATTGTCCTCCTTGTACACAACCTATTTTACCATATTTTATGCGATTAATTCGCTTTGCTTACTAAGTTACTTTGTGCTTGTTTGGAAAATGTTTCTCCCACGACTAATTTTGTTGCTGCTTGCTTCTTTTTCATTAGCTCCTTTGCTTCCTTAAAGCTATAGAAAGACTTCGTGTCTTCATCCCAAAGGCGGAATTTCAATGATTTGAAACTTGTTTTTAACGTAATCGTCGTTGCCTTTTGTAGTGGCTTGGAAGATTCATGGGCTTTTTCCAAGTTATAGTTCGGTACTCTTGGGCTTAAGTGATGCACATGATGGAAACCGATATTCCCGGTCACCCATTGAAGCACCTTTGGAAGCTTGTAGTAAGAGCTTCCATCAACAGCCGCTTGTACATAGCTCCACTCATCATCATGTTCAAAGTAGGAATCTTCAAATTGGTGCTGAACATAAAACAGCCAAATTCCAAGCATTCCAGAAATAAGCATCATCGGTGCTTGAATCATAAGAAACGCTTGCCAACCTACTAATGCAATAAGTCCAGCGTACAATGCAACAATAGAAACGTTCGTAATATACGTGTTGATTCTTTCTTTGCGACGAGCACCTTTCACATTAAAACGGTACTGAAGGACGAATACAGCAATTGGACCAAGACCTAACATGACTAACGGGTTACGGTAAACACGGTAGCAGATTTTCTTCCAAAGGGTTGCCTCTTCATACTCTTCTATAGTCATAAGCCACATATCGCCAGTTCCGCGCTTATCTAAATTACTGCTTGTTGCATGGTGGATGTTGTGACTGTTTTTCCATTGCTCATATGGCACTAACGTAAGAACCCCAGTAATTGTTCCGACAATGTCATTGGCCTTACGGTTTTTGAAAAATGATTGATGACAGCAATCGTGACAAATAATAAAAGTTCTGACTAGAAATCCTGCTGCCACAGCTAATATTGGCAGGGTTAACCAGTAAGATACGGATAGACTTAAATAAGCAACAAACCATAGAACCATTAGTGGTCCTAACGTATTTATAATTTGCTTTACACTTTGTTTCGTATCAGTTTTTTCAAAAGGAGCCATCTCCTTTTTTAATTTTGCAATGTTAGATTTACTCATTTTCCAGTCCTCCCCAATTTGTTTAAGAACATTTCCCCAATGGTCATTCGGTATCAAACTCTTATATTTAGTTTAGGATAGACTGGTATTAGTAGTAAGTCATAAACGTCAATGACACAATATGACATTTGTCATATTAACACTGTATTAACCTTTAAAAACAAGTTAATTGAGGTGGGATTAGTTTCCGTTCACGATGAACGTCACACATGTATGTTTCTTTGAGGAGTTGGATTTCTTCAAAATTCGATTTGATTTAGAAAAAAAGCATAGAAATTTAGAACAAGGAACTTGCTACCATGAACAACAAAAAAATCGGGTGGAGGTTTCAATTTATAGCTTCTAAACTATATAAAAATAGTTAAGTCCATTTTTTCACATTAAAAAGACTCGCTGTTTTCTGCGAGTCCCTTTTATATAGTAAGCGTATGAAGTCTTTCGACTTAGAAAGTTGTCTAGCTTCAGAGCATACTCGCTCAGGGTCCAATGTTTTGCCTGCCGCATCGGAAACGCTTCGTGTGTAAGGCACTGTTGCTTTTCTTATTTACCTTGTATAATTTACTGTTAACCTGAACTCAAATAACGACAACAATTTAACAGCAATTTGAAACGATGCCCGATTTCTTTTCTTAACTCTTGCCTGAAAATTTTTTCGTAAGTGATCCTGTTCTATTTGTTCCTTGATTTCTTCCAATCGATGTTTAACGAGCAGTTCATCTGTCTTAAACATTTTTATCCCTCATTTCTTAAAGGGAAAGTTCCCCCACGTTTTTTAAAACTGACCGCTCCACTTGTTTACCCGACTCTCTAATTTCTCCGTTGTTGACACGAAGGACACTTTGCAGGGTGCCCTTTAATTTAGTATCGTTAACTGCTACAACTCCGAAATTATCTAAGGATGCTACTTTCGCCATCAGGACATCTCGGTCCACGTCTTGTTGAAAAATTAATTTCCCTTTAATAATAAAGTTAGTTGCCGATTCTAGCGCCAGAAGTTCTTCTTTGGACCACGTTTCTTCTCCCTCAATGAGAATATAAGAGTCGTCGTAAGGTAATATCTCGGTCTTCATATTACTCGTAATTTCATAAAGAAGATCTTCTAATGATTCATGACATACAACAAATGAGGTGGACTCAATGCTCGTTATTGCTTTGGAAAGGGCATCGCGGGATATGTCCTTATCTAAAATAATCGGTCGTTTCGTGTAAATTTTCTTATTTTGAAAGCGACGGATATTTCTTGCATTCACGTGTAGTTTTTTATCAATAACCTCATAACCATCTGGAATTATTGTTATTAGTTGACTATTTGTTGAGGTTACTTTTTTATGAAAATACATTTCCTGGTTTGCATAAATTGTTACAATTCCGTTGATTTCTAACTTCTTTATTTTCTCCTCATACTTTTCCATATTTAAATCTTTGGCAAAACGTAAGTGACCGTTAATTACAATGTATTGGTCTATACCACCTGCCTCTAGAAAGGCGTTCGTTAAGGTAAATTCCCCATTTTCAAAACGTGGTGCTTCTCCTTCATACCCGTTGATACTTGTTTTTCCTTCAGCAAATAAGTTGTTTACTAAACCTGTTAGGTGGATCGGTGCATATACTATTCCGTTTACCAAAAGTTGAAGCAGTCCTTGTTTCAATTGTTCCGGTTCCACATCTTTTTCAATAATGACGGCCCCATTTACGAAGAGATTTGCAGGGTCCTCTAAATTATCTAAAAAATCCTTTATTAATCGTTAACTTCCCGTTAATAACGCTGTACTCTTCTGGAACTTCTACACTCTGACCGATGTTACGAATATTTAGTCTAGAAATAAGATGTTTGTTATCTTTTGTATAAAGTATCATACCGACATTTTCGATTTTATTAATACCACTGATACTTTTTTCTGTTGCCTTTGTTAAATTTAATAACCCAACATTACCGATTTCCTGTCCCATTTTTAAAATTCCTCCTCTATGATTGTCCTTAACCTTTTTATTCCAAGTTGCAGTTTATACCGAATTGTTGATGATGGAACACCTAGTTGTTCACCTATTTCTTTACTAGATAAGCCTAACCAATATTTTTTGAAAATGATGTCACTTTGCTCCGGTGATAAATGCGATAAAAGCTCAACCATTTCCATGTGATTTGTACTAGTATTTACGGGAAAATCTAGTTCCTCCTCCCACTCTGTTATTCTCTTCTCCTTTCTCCTTTCATCGATAAGTTGATTTTTCATCACTCGGAAGAACCATGCCCGCTGTTTGTAGTCTGGAAGAAGATACAATCCCTCTTCTTTCAACGCCTTTTCTAAGGCAGATTGGATCAGGTCATTCGCTTCTTGTTCATGTCTAGCTATTGATCTAGCAAAGCGTATTAAATCTGTTTTCCATTTTTCATAAAGATCAATAGCATCCATTGCATTCACTCACTTTTTGTTAATGGGTAAGAGTTTATTTGTTATCTCTTTCATTAAGATAACGGATGAAGTGGGGGAAGTGTTGGGTAAAATTTTAATTTTTTTTTGATGGTGAGTAAATAACTTCAAAAAGAAGCTAACACACTTTAAAGGGTGTCCCAAAAGGAGTCTGTTTCCTCTTTTGGGGCACCCTCGAAGCAATGAGCGTTGCCGTCGCAACTGCGACGAGCGCAACATTTCATTATTTTATTTTTCACTTATAACACAGTTCTTCTAATTTACCTGATCCTCTTCTAGTCACTATGTTTTCCATGACGTTTATGCTTATCCCAATTTGGAATAAAGTCATTATCAGCTAATTCCTTATAATGTTCCTCTATGTGGCGAATAATTTTTTCGCCTTTCGCCTCAGTGAAAACACCAAACTCTACATACTTATGGATAATTTCCACCTTTTGCTCTAAAGCCTTTTGCTGAAGCTTAGCCATTTCGTCGATTTGTTCCACCGTTAATTTAACATCCTTATTGAATCCCTCAGCACTCACCTCATTGATGGATACATTTACAGTACTAAGAAATAAAATAGCTACGATAAAAAATCCAATTCCATATTTCTTCAAAGTAAATCGCTCCCTTATTTTCAAGTTATAGTGAATAGGGTGTGCATTTGTTGTAAAAGTATCCACTTATTACCTAATTATTAGTAACTCCCTTGAAAAAAATTTCTCCTAATTTACTTTGAGAATAACTCTGTAAACTTTGAGGTTGATTTACTACAGGAATTCGTTTTCGCAGGTCCCATGTTTCAACTATTGCTTTACCCGCAGAATTTCACTCCCTTACTAAAGTTAACGCTTATCAAAAAATCAAAAAAAAAGCTTTAAAAGAGCCTTGAAAAGGTAAAAGAGGCTGGGACAAATCTAGCTAAAAATTAATTGTAAAAAGTTCCGACCATCAAAAAATGATGATCGGAACCTTTTTAGTTGGATATTTCATGTTCTATTGTTCTATTAACTACTCATGGCGGTGTACTTTC
>JAJOJL010000005.1 GCA_021208645.1 Bacillus sp. (in: firmicutes)
AAGTGGGGGTTTTATTTTACGCCAGTTTGACACTTAGTAAAAGGAAAATGCCATGTCGTTTCCGAAGGGAATTAGCCACCGACAGTTTCAGTTCCGAAAGAAACGCCGTTTAAATTGGCTTCTGACAGGCCGGTATTTCAAAATCTTACCTTAGTTACTTAGAGCGCGGAATGAAAACGAACCCGTCTATTCAAATTACCAAACGAGTTTTTAAAACATTAGATCTGCCAATAACCTTACTCAATAACGTTGAGGAATCTGTACCACATCAAACACATCTGCTTACTAAACGATGAATAGTGTCACTCTTTCAGCCTAAGCCAGAATTAATTATTTCAGTATGATGTTACAAGAAGTAATTTAGCTTTCAACGATTTATAAATGGCAGGTTCACAAAAACTTATGAACCTGCATTTATAGAAAACTACTTATACTCAATCCATAGGAAACATCACCAGATAAGAAATACTTTTCTAAATGTTTATTATAGGCAAGTCAATTACCTACGAGTTGTCTTCCTCGACTTTATATTATTTTATAAAAATAATTTATAAAAATAGTAATAACAACACGCTTTCGACAATCAACTTATTATTCTAGTAAACATATTGAACTATTACGTATTTTCTTTTTTTTAAGTTTTTTAACGACTTATGTACGATGCCAACTGTTCTAAATAGTGAATATTTGTAAAAAATACGTGACATTCGTTCGTTATATGGTACAATCTGTTTAATGTTGGAAATTAGTTTTCCCGTGCCTGCCTTAATTGATTTGTTCAGGCTAGTAGAAAGGTGGTGATTAACAACGTATGTCTCTGCGGGCCAAACCTTATCTTGCAATCATTTTATAAAAATATTGGTTAGCTCTCTTTACCGTCTTTGCTTGTTAGAGTATGCTAGATTTAATAGACTCTATCGAAAAAGAGGTTGTGACAATGGGGCGTACTAGAATTGAATCATTAATAGAAGAGGTCAAAGCAGGAAATGATTTTTCCCGAGAATCGTTGATCCGTCATTATAAATCATACATATTGAACACAGTAGCTAATATTTGCAACCGAACGATTACATGGAGCGACGAAGAAGCCAGTATAGGCTTATTGGCTTTCAATAAGGCTATCGATACCTTTGACCAAACAAAGGGTCGACCTTTTCTTGACTATGTCTTCCTTTTAATAAAAAGAGACTTAATCGATTTATTTCGAAAGGAAAAGCGTCCTGATGAACTGCCCATGGAAGTAGTAGAAGAAGACAACCATTCAGAAAATGAATTGGCTGCATCTAGTACTGAAATGGGAATGGAAGCTTATCACGAATCTATGTTAGCAGCAGAACTGGCAGAAGAAATAATTGAACTGGATCAAGCATTGGCAGCCTTTCAAATTTCCTTTGAGGAACTGGAAGACTATTCACCTAAGCACAGAGATACCCGTAATGAGCTTCTTCAAATGGCACAGTCCTTCCTCAAGGATGATGAATGTGTAGAGCAACTCTTGAAGAAAAAACGATTACCAATCAAACTATTTTGCAAGAAAACAGGTTACCGCCCGAAAACAGTCGAGCGGCACCGTAAATATTTAATTACATTAATCATTATTCAATTGAATCAAGATTGGGTGCAATTAAAGCAATTTTTACAGCAAGCATCCGGGAATGAGGGATCGCTTTGAAAATTTCTGGTATTGTCGTAAAAGTAACGGATAAATTTGTTGTCGTTATGACTGATGGGGGAACCTTTAAAAACATAAATCGGACTGCATTACCACATATTCCCCGTATCGGTGAAAGACTTCAGCTACAACTACCAAAATATACTACCGTTGTACGAAAACCTCCACTTCACCACCGCTGGGGAAAATTCAGCTTTATTGCCAGCTTATTTCTCATTGTCTTTTTAGGAGTATCCTTATTGTTCCCTTCACAAGGTATTGATCACGTGCAGGGAGAAAGCTATATTGTTGCTATTGACATTAACCCTAGTATGGAATTAGTTTTAGATAAAAATGGTAATGTTTTGTCGGCTCGAGGTATCAACAGCAGCGGTTTGGAAGTCGTATCGGCGATGCAAAATCTGACCAATAACACATCTAATGCTCCCAAAACAGAAAAGTCATTGGAAAACTATTTTAATCTAATGATAAGAGAGATGACAGAACGAGGATTTTTTCCTTCTGAAGATGATGTATTAGTTTGTGTAACAATAGTAGAACTTATTCAATCTGAGCGAGAAGACATACAAGCAACTATTGAACAAAGTATTACTGCAACGCTGAAAGAGTATTATGAAGAAGTGGAAATAATTCTATTTACGGAAGTGAAAGATGGTTTTGATAAAGCAAAGGAACTGGAGCTTTCTGTGAACCAATATAAACTTTATGAACAAATTAAAGAAACCGCAAAAGAGTACGGAATCGAACTAGAATTAGATGATATTAGAAACAAGCCGGTTTCCAGCCTAATCCAACTCGGTCGGGAATTACATCCAAGCTCAGGAGTAACACTCCCAAATGCCGCTCTCCATGGTCAAGAAAAGGCTTATGAGAACTGGTTAAATCGCCAAAAAGAGGAACATTCATCGGAAAACCGAAACGGAAATAATCGACGTGGTGTCCCACATAACGACGGTGAACATCCAGGTCAAGGTAATACTAACAGCAACAGCGGTCAAAGCGGGCCGGAAAATAATAATGCAAACAAGAATCCTAACAACGGACCAGGAAACAAGAATGCATCTAACAATAGTAACCGAGGGCCAATTAGTAATAATGCTGACGAAAAAGGATCAAGTAATGAATCCAATGATGTCCAATCTGAAACGGAACAAAATACAAATGATTCTGATAGCCAGAATCAAGCTGAAGATAACGAAAAAAATGATAATCAGGATGCCGCAAATGAAAATGAAGAGCAGTCTTCGGAACAATCAAGAGAGACGAATAGTGAGGAATCAGATAGAAAGCCCGCTAATGGAAATATTAGTAGAAAGAATAATAATTAATAATTACCTGCTAAAACAAACTAAAATATCATATTTTGAAATAGTTGCTCTCCCAAAAAGAGGGGGTCCCAAGGAGTGATTTTCTCCTTTTGGGACCCCCTCGAAGCAATTGTATTATTATAAATACAAATACCTCATAATATCTCTCCGTGAAATGATCCCGACTAATTTCCCATCGCTATTAACAACAGGAAGCCTTTTTACATTTCCTTCTACTATTCGGGTTGCAGCTTTCTCAATGGAGTCATCCATTTCCACCGTAATTAGCTTCTTAGTCATCATATCCTTCGCAATATGCGACATGGCCTGCTTTACTTCTTCCAAAAACTTTTTTTGGGCTGTCAAGGTAAATAAATCCTCCCAGGAGTTCGAGAGCAACAGGCACTTTAATTCGTGAGGCTCTTTTAATCAAATCCTTTTCAGTAACTATTCCAACAAGATTTTCAGCACGGTCAATTACAGGTATACTACTAGTCTCATTTTCTAGCATAACTTTCGCGCATTCCTCAACAGTATCATTTTCATATACGGTAAAAACTTTTTTGGTCATTATATCTTTAACTACATACATACTCGCTGCCCCTTTCAATAACTTTCACAAAACGCAAATCGATTTCCTTAAACTGCAATTATTACGAAACGTCCGAAGAAAGGTTTTCCTCCTCACTAATTCGTTGAATCGCCCATTTCCCGGTTACTATTGCTACAGGAAGTCCCCCAGGTGGCATGAGCCATTGTCCACACATAAACAGATTTTTAATTCCCTTGATTTTCCCATCGTGGACTTGTTGTTTTCCTTTTGGTGTTGCACCAAAGGACATATAAGCACCTCTATAAGCACTACAATATCGTTCATAGGTCAAAGGCGTTGCCATATCCAGCAACTGGATTTTACCAGTTAATTCAGGAAACCTTTCTTCCATCGCTTGAATGAACCGTTTCCCTAGTTTCCATTTTGCAGCTGAGTATTCAAACTGATTATGCGCCTTCTCTTTCCACCAATCAAAACTAGCACTAATATAGATAATTACAACTGATTTTCCTGATGGAGCAAAACTAGGTTCGTAGCAATAATGCTTCCAAGCTAATTGCTCGAGAATTCTATCTTCAAAGTATATAGGGTTTTTTGTTTCAAAAACATAATCACTAGGGTAATCAGAAAGGTCCTCATCTACACGAAACGAAGCATAAACACATGTAAACAACGGATATTTCTCTGAATTTGCGTACATTTCTTCTAATTGTTTATCATAGTATTTTCCCTGTAAAAGATGATCGAGGACGACACGTGTATCACAAGCAGGAATGATATAGTCAGCAAAAACAGTTCGGCCATTAGTTAACACCAATCCTTGTGCATAACCTTTGTTTATTTCAATTTTCTTCACTTTTGCATGAAGTTTTAGCTCCCCTCCTAATGACCTGTATTTCTCTTCCATCCTCCAAGCCAATTCTCTCGAACCGCCTCTTGGTCGCCCCCCATTTCCACTTATAAAGGTTGCAAAAGTAAAAGGAAGAACATGTGCACTATAGTCTTCATGAATACCTGTCTTCAAAGCCTCCCTCAGAACCGGACTTTTAAACCTCTTTAGGTAATCTTTCACAGATATTCGACTTAATTCACGAATGACGGGTGCAATGTCCTTCATCGATTTAGCGACCTGCCATTTATCCCTCCACCCCATTAAATCAACAGGCTTAGTGGAAGGCATTTCGTAGTCCAAACATTTCTCAATATTATTGCAAAACTTTTCTATTTCACTCTCATCTTCAGGAGAAACTTCCATTAGATGAGCCTTTAACATACTTAGATTACGATGAAGGGTAACCGTTTTTCCCTTCATTTCTACAGTTGCAAAACTATCAGGTTGGTATATGTCTACCGTTCCTAATGCACCAACTTCCTGCCACATTTTATAAAGCTCTGTGCCCGGTTTCGTCCCTGTTAACCAATGGATACAACCATCAATGTGGAAACCATCCCTGTCCCAACCTGTACATTCTCCTCCAACAATGGAATGCTGTTCATAAACAGTACTGTCAAAACCTGCCTTTTGAGCATATATTCCTGCAGTAAGACCAGCAATTCCACCACCAATAATTGCGATTCGCTTCTTCAATTCTCTCCTCTCCCTTACTCTATTTTCTTTCCTTTACCACTGAAAATAGCACCAATTACAATACCAATTCCAGCACCAGTAATTAAGGCTATTGCCAGATTTACAGGTGTCAAAATACCAACAATTATTCCTAACGCTGCTCCAACCACTACTCCCATTCCAACTCTAATAGACAATATGATCACTCCTTTCAACTAAAAAAACAGCTGCGTAATTCTATCAAACTAGCTGTACTTCTTCTATGATGTTCCAATCATCCATGTTATGGTATTTATTCTTATTAAAAGGAATAGGTACTATTTCATGAAATTCTTCTGTTTCTACGAGAACAAGATATCTTTTTCCTGTCCACCGTTTCTGTTGCTTTTCCGTTAATTTAAGTTTTTCCATATAATTATTTACTAGTTTCTTCGAAGCCTCTTTATCTAGTTTTCCTGATTCTAAAAGACTTTTTACTTTGGCTTTCCCTTTCAACACTCCTTCTCCATTATTATTTATGAAATATAGTACGTCACCTTCTAACACTCTACCATAAGGTATTTTCCGACCTGCAGCACCACGAATAATCATTGTTTTATCTCCTGACAGCAGTTTTTCAAACTTCTTGGCTTTCGCATCGAGGTAAACGGCGTGCTCACTCATTTACTCTTTACCTCATTATTTTTGATTTGTATAAAAGAACCCATTATGTATTGTTTTCCCTTGATTGTTACAACATATCTGACGATTTTGTGAAATGTTATACAATATAAAAAGAGGAGACTTAGAAAGGGGGGCCCTTATGAATCACCTCTTTTCTATCCAACTAAACATATTAATTTAATTCTTTGTTATTTTAAACGACCACCGCCCCTATTAACATAGCTACGATAGCATTTAGATGAAGTACATAATTATGACCAGATACTAGTAACATATGACAAATGTCAATTGTATAAACGAATGGGGATTGTTAGTATGGGGATTATAAAGAGAAAAGATTTTATTCTACTGACGAAATGAGGGCGAGTTAATGAGTTTTCCACAACTAAAGATTGCGCATATGGAGCCAAAGGTTCCCATCATCCAAGGGGGAATGGGTGTCGGGATATCATTAAGTGGATTGGCTTCAGCAGTTGCGAATGCAGGGGGAATTGGAATCATTTCTGGGACGGGGATTCCCATTGATGAGATGAGAGGTCATATTCGCAAGGCGCGAGAGTTAACAAACGGAGTTGGCTATATTGGTGTAAATGTACTCTATGCCATGACCGAATTTGCAGAGACTATGAAAGCCGCCATGGAAGAAAAAGTTGATTTTATTATTTCAGGGGCAGGAATATCTCGCGACATGTATTCTTGGGGAAAAGAATATGGTGTCCCTGTAATTTCCATTGTTTCATCAGCTAAATTAGCAAAGATGTCTCAGCGCCTTGGTGCTGCAGCAGTGGTCGTGGAAGGTTTTGAAGCAGGCGGTCACCTTGGAACGGATCGGCAGTTATTTGATATTTTACCTGAAGTAGTAGAAGCTGTTACTATCCCTGTTATTGCTGCAGGTGGGATTATTAATGGCGCTGATGTGAAACGCGCTCTTGATATGGGGGCATCTGGAGTACAGATGGGCTCCCGGTTTGTAGCCAGTGAAGAATGTGATGCACCACTTTCATTCAAGGAAAAATACATGGGTGCCAAAGAAGGAGATACAACGTTAATTAAATCCGTTGTCGGCCTAGAAGGTCGTGCGATCCGGAATGCTTTTACAGAAAAAATCAGTGATGATAAAAAAAGTTAAGATTGATAAATGTTATTCCTGTTTGAAAAAATGTTCTCACCGCTTTTGCATCTATGATTCCTTGCTGAAATCACGGGATGGGGATGCAGAGGAAGGTCTTGTATTTAGTGGCTCTAGGGTCCACGAGATAAATGATATTCTCCCTGTAAAGAAGATCATTGATAACATTACAGAGGAGTATAACATTTTAAATACACCATTACTACAAAAAACAATTTAATGTGTCTGGCTCAAAAAGTTTGGTTTTTGAGCTTTGTGAATAGAAAATAAGGTTTAAGTCAAGTTGATTGTAGCGTAAGGCACGACACGCCTGCGGGAAAAGCAACAGCCGAAGACCCCGCAGGTACGAGGAGGCTGAGGCGTTGCCCGCGGCAAGGGAGTGCCTGAAGCGTAAATCAACTACATATATTATAGTTTCCATAAATGTTGGTGGCGATAAAGCCTGGAAGTTTTGAACAGACTCTTAAAGCAATATAAAAAAACTCAAGCCCAATTAAGGCTTTGAGTTTTTTGCTTCTTCTTATTCCATTTCCATTCTACGATATTCCAAGGTTCCATAAATGATTAGAAAAATAGGTATTATCATAATTAAGCCTATTTGCATGGAATACGAAAGATTGTTCACTACAAAATCGACCGGAGAAACAAGTATACCAACAAATTCTCCAAACGTCATTACAATCCCCTCCTTTTATAAATGTATACTCGAAGGGGCTAAAGAAATTTCTATTTACTATAAATTTTATACAAAAAAGTATAAGGGTAGAATAAGCCGAGTATCTTGGCCTTAATTGGAACAGAGATACAAATAAGGGTAAGATAAGCTAAGTATCTTGCCCTTATTTGAACTGGAAATGCAAATAAGGTCATAAAAAACCAAGTATCTCACCCTTACATGACCAACTGCTCATTTCATTTATCTATCCTAGAAAAAGCTGTCTTAACTTTGTTAAAATTCCTGAAGAGGCATTTTCTTCTTCAACAACTTTTACATTCTCTTGTACCAACAAAATCTTTTCCTTTCTTTTCTGCAACAACTCCATTTCCAGTTCAATTAAAGGTCGATTGTTTTTTTCAAGAGTATTTTCATCTACGGAACTTTCTAAGTCTAATAGAGTTTGCGAGTTATATGATTGAACCTGCAATAGATCCCATTGATCTATTAATCTTCCAACCGCTTCTCGGTAATAACTTCCGCCTAGATGATTATATCCCGCATCGGCAATATCATATAAATATTGTTTTGTCGCTTCTTTCTCACTCCAGCCTTCTTCCAATCGTTGTTGAAAAGAATCTCTTGCAAACACATATCTATCATTTACCAGTAATGTACCTGCTAAATACTCAACTGAATGCCCATAACTGTCAAACTTTCGATACCAATTATCCCGACGAGCAGATTCATCAAAGACAATCCGGTCTTCACCGTAATCTGCCAAGACGGGGATTGCTTGGTCAAAGTCTTCATCTGGCTGACCTTGTAGTTGCCATGCTGATTTGGAATTCCCGCCCCACACTTTTATACCAAATAGATTATTAGCATAATACGCTATTCTTGTTGTACCATATCCGCTTTCCAGTGCTGCCATTCCAATTATTGCAGCTGCTGGTATCCTCCATTTTTCCTGTGCTGTCAAAGCATGAAGGCTTACTTCATCAATAAATGAACGCTGGTCATTCTCTGTCGGTCCCTCTACTAAAGGAAGGTATACGTTAGTATTTCTCCCCTCTTCTGTATGTTCGTGTGGAGTTGGAAAGAACTTTTTAACACTATCATCAGCTAATGTACTATCATTTTGAGCAAATAACAAAACGATTATAAAAACAATTATCATTGTATAAACATAACTTCTATAATGAATCATATTAATCCTCCTAGTTATCTATCATTGTAACTAATGGAGGTATTCCTTCAATGCAAAAATTCTTCCAGTACGTTAAAACATATTTTCCTAAAAGAAAAAAAGCCTGCTCTCAAAGACATTGTCAATGAAGCAGGCATGTTATTAAATAAAAGCAAAAGCAGTATCTTCCCCAATTGATAACACAAATTCCTTAAGTAAATCCTTTGTTGCAACTAAATCTCCCATATCAATCACCTCTACTGGGGAATGGGCATAACGAGAAGCTATCGATAAAACCCCAGTTGGAATTCCCTTATTTGCTAAACTCATGGCTCCTCCATCGGTACCAATGCCAGGAAAAACTTCCATCTGGTAGGGAATCTTTTTTTCTACTGCCAAGTTCGTAAGATGCTCTTTTACAGCTGGATGTGAGATCAAACTGAAATCAAGTACTTTAATACCAGTCCCGCAACCGATTGCAAGGGAATTGTCCATCATTTCTTCAGGTGTATCGCTGACGGCTGTCGTATCAATAGCAATGGCCACGTCTGCATCAACATTTCTGGCTGCGACCTGAGCACCTCTTAACCCCACTTCTTCTTGAACGGTAAAAATAGCCGTAAGGTCTCCAGCAAAATCCTCCTTCTTTAACTCTTGCAATACTTGAATAAGTACAGCACAACCTGCCCGGTCATCGAATCCTTTACCGACAAATCGTCCTGTAGATTCATTACCTAAATAGTCCAAACTAGGATACCAAGTGATAGGACAGCCTACTTCCACTCCCATTTCTCTCGCAGTTTGTTTATCTTTGGCTCCAATATCAATATACAGTTGACGGTGATTTCGAACCTTCGCCATATCATCAAACTTGGCATAATGGGCAGAAATACTTCCAATTACACCAGTTAATAACCCTGTTCTCGTTCGGACTTGTACCTTTTGTGTAAGTAAGAATCTGTCATCATTTCCCCCAAGCTTTTCAAACCGTAACAAACCGTTAGCTTCAATTTTTTTCACCATAAATCCTATTTCATCCATATGTGCCGTCATAATTATCGTTGGTCCTGGTTTGGTTCCTTTTTTTGTGGCAATAACATTTCCTAAGGGATCTACCTTCACTTCATCTGTTAACGGTTTAACCGTATCTCTCACCCATGTGCTGACAGGTTGTTCATGCCCACATGGTCCATGTAATTTCGTTAATTGCTCTAAGAGTTCCTTCATACTCTTACGCCTCCTTACTGTTTATGTTGCATATTATACCCTTTTTATTTAGAAAACCGAAATAATTAAACCATAATTATTTCATACAAAACAACACCTCTTTAGTCTATCTAAGAGAATATTATTATTATAATAGAAATAAGAGGGAAAGAATCGCCGAAGCAACTAGCTCAAATTATCACGACCAGAATGACTGGGTTCTATTACGGCTAGCGGTGGGAAATTGTACCATGTACTGAAGGAATCTCTCCTGTAAGTTCACACAACATTCATAACTATGTGAAACGCCTGTAGTATTGCCTATTATAATGAAACTGAGGGACCACAATTCCTCCAATACATAGAAGGGAAATTGTATGATGAAACCTAAAAAAAAGCTGCTGCTATTCATTGCTGCCTGTCTCTTCCCTTTCCTTGCCGTTAGCTTTTCCCCACTTCAAACAGAAGCTTTACCTGACTCTGCTTCTAAGCAGGAACAATTGGATGATTTTATACAGGAGTATGTAGATAAGCTAGTTCTCCCTGGTTTGTCCATTGCCATTTCTCATAAAGGAGAACTGATTTATAGTCAAACCTTTGGGGATGGCTTAGAAACTGAGTCACGGTTTTATATTGGCTCCACCACAAAACCTTTTACTGCCCTTGCCATCATGCAACTGGTTGAACAGAGGAGAATAAAACTTGATAACAGTGTATCCGTCTATCTCCCTGATTTTACGGTATCTGATGACATTACTGTTAGACATCTGTTGCATCATGTCAGTGGCATGAGTGAATTTAACTACATTGCAAAACTACCTGATCACGCAATTTTTACCGAATTAATCGATGACATGAATACAATGACATTAACGTACAAACCTGGAAGCGAATTTGCTTACTTTAATCAAAACTACAGTTTACTTGGAGCCATAATTGAAAGAGTAAGCGGGAAAACCTATCCAGAATACATTACAGAGCACATATTAGAACCACTTCAACTTAATAATACAACGTTGACAGGGGAAGTAGACCTACCTGGGAACATGTCTTTCTTTGGCGTACCTGTTAAACGGACAGAACCATTCAAAGTCTACGACCTGCCAGCAGGCTACATGACTTCTACGGCTGAGGATGTGGTTGCCTTTCTTGATTCGATTTCCTTAAGCAGACCTGAATTGGGTATTTCGCAGGTAGGAGTAAAGGAGATGCTCGATGGAAATTCCTCCTACTATGGGATGGGCTGGATAGTTACTGATGTAGCAGGAAGACCCGCGGTCCATCACTGAGGTTCCTTACCTGGATACAGTTCAGAGGCGATTATCCTCACTGAGGATCAGTACAGTATTTCCTATCTCATTAATAAAAACCACATGCTAAATGGTATGGTGTTTCATCCTGATTTAACAAGTGGGATTATTTCCATTCTCATGGACGAAGAGCCATCTTCAAAGGCTAACTACTTTTGGATTGTAAGAATTTTACTTTTAGCCTTCTTGGCAACACTACTCTTTAATTTCTATAATTCTGTGAAAATGATAAAAGAACAAGAGAAATTAAACCTCTATAGTGCGTTGGAAAAAAGCGATCTTAAATCTGATAATTCCCATTGGAATTGTTCTTCTCATTCCAATTTTTGTCCCGTATATATTAGGGAGGGGAATGACATGGGAACTGGCCTTTCTGTTAGTGCCGGATTTTGTAGCCTGGTTGTTCCTCGGAGTACTCATTCATTTAAGTGAATCGGTTATTCATTTTTACTTTATTGGAAAACAACACTTTACGAATCGCCATCTTTCAAGGATAAACAACTAAAACGTAGCAAAATGAGGATGACTCAAAAGGGTAAAAATACTCCTCTTTTAAGTCACCCTCTATTGTTAAGGCTCTATGCGCTACGACAGAATATTGCTAAACAGATGGACAAGTTTCGCCCAAAATCCTTTCGGCTCCTCTTCTACCAAGTCACCAGTATTGTCACTATCCTTTTTTATACTCTCTGTACGAATGACAAATTGAACATTATTGATATTTTCATTGTTAGGAGAAACCCAAGAAATAGGTTCAAAATCGGACCAGTCATATTCCGCCAGCATTTTATCAATTTCCTTTTGCATTTCCTCAGGCATATTCCTTGTTGCATCAGCTAACTCCGTTGTTCCAGCTTCAAGTTCGCCTACGCCTTTATGCAACTCGGCCGTACCACCTGCCAAGGCATCAATTCCAGAATGAATCTCTCCATACGCCGCGGAAAGTTCAGATACACCATCTGTGTACCCTACCAAGCCTTCGTGGAACTGGCCATAATGATTGGCAAATTCCTGCAGCCCTTGCTCCAATTCTGTAATATAGTCGAGCATGGACATGTTGTCAAATGCAGCTTCCATCTCCTTTGCTATTTCAGCAAGTGTTTCCTCTACATTGTTTCCGTACTCTATAGTCTGTAGTAAAAATTCCTCTACGTTATCAAAGTACTTCCTGATTGTCTCATAGGTTTCGCGTACTTCTAGGCTGGCATAATACGTTTCCAGAAGCCGGTCAATTACCTCTCTGTCTGCCCCGCTATCATATAACTTCTGAATCTCTTCTTCTGTCAGGTGATATTCAGGAAGTGATGAAATTACCTCATCTAATCTTCTTAATGAAGCCTGATGATTTTCCTGGGCTTCTTCCAATCCGTCGGTGATATACCCAAGGACACCAGAAAGCATAGTTAGACCTTCAGGAACCTGTTCTAGTCCTGATAAGTCCCATTCACTAAAATCAAAATCTCCTAATCCGTCTGTCAACGATTGACTAATAAGCCCTAGTTGCTCATGAATCATTGCAGAGGCTTCCACCAGTTCTGAGGAGGCACCGTCAAGTTCTTCCATCCCTGACTTGTATTGGCCCGAACCATCTCGCATTGCCCTAGCTCCGCTAGTTAATTCTGAAACTCCTTCACGGAGAGATCTTACACCATCGTTGATCTCCTGAATGGCATCTGCCAATGTTTTCACATCATCCGTCATTCCATTCACATCGACATCAAATGCCATATTCGGCGGCACTGCTGCAATGTCGATGGCACTCATTTCTAAGTCAATAACATCTGCCGAAACATATAAATTTCCCTGTTCCCCAGGCATTACCGTAAACGTAATTTGCTTGTTTTTCCCTGCATTGGAGATCATGCCATCAGGCGCTTGGATATTCCTAAACTTTTCTGCAGGCACTGTAACAGATACTTGCAGTAGGTAATTTTCAAAGAAACTTGTATCTTCTCCCTGAGTACTCCCTTCTGTCTCTATCCGTAATTCAGATCGGCCGTCTCTACCAGGCAGGCTCTCTGGTGCTGTTTTTTCTCCGTCCATGTAATAAGTAACAGCAACCTCCCAAGGCAATGGCCTGCTAGACATGTTTCCTTGATAATAAAATTTCCCCTTTTCAACGGATATCCGTACTTCTTTGCCCTCCTGCTCAATCGGTGATAAATCCGTCAAGTTTCTAACGGAACTGTACAATCCGTAATCGACGATTACCCCTGTCGCAATGACATCGAATATATTCACTACATAAACTTCATCTAGGACGCCATTGGCATCAAGGGCAGCGTATATGACTTCATCTTTCAGCGCTAAAACTTCTCTTTCAAGCTGTTCCTCCGATCCCTCCTCCGAAACTTCTACGCTATTATTCTCGGTCGCATGTACATAAAAAGAGGGAAAGACGAGTGACAGAGACAACAAGAGTAATAGACCTTTTTTCAATTTCATCCTCATTTCCCCTTATAAAAATTTGCTTTCACTGTCGTTTTACTAATTACTTTATCCAATAGGAGTAACATCGCTGGCAGGAAACATAAGACCGTAATAAATGCCAACAAAGCTCCCCTTCCTAACAAGAGACCAATCGATGAGACAATTGGGTTGGAAGACGTTATCCATAAAATAAAGCCAACACTGGATAATATTGCAGCAGAGATGGAGATAGAAAATGTCTTCTCATCCATTGTCTTTTTAATGGCAGGAAGAGCCAGCATCTCTTTTCGGTTTTCTTTATACGCTTCTGTCATTAAAATAGCGTAATCCACCGTCGCCGCCAACTGTACAGTACTGATAATTAAAAAGCCCACAAATACTAACGACGTGTCCGTAAAATAAGGAACAGACAAATTAATCCAAACAGCAGACTGGATCGTTAGTAATAACACGACAGGGATTGAAATCGACCTAAATGTAACAATGAGAACAAGGGCAATTGCCGCTACCGACATACTGTTTACTAACGTATTGTCCCTCATAACCGTCTGTTTAATATCAAATAAAGTTACACTCTCACCTAATGTTAATGCCTCTTCTCCATAATATGATGCTGCTATTTCCTGAACAGATTCCACCACTGCAAATGGTAACTCCCCTTCTGTGCCAACATTCGTGTAAGCGACAATCCGGCTATAGTTTTCCGAGAAAAATTCATCGGTCACCTGGGATTCTAAGTATTCCGGTGGAATCACAGTTCCAACAGTATTAACATATGAAATGACACTCGTCACAGGAGCCAGTTCCATTAATTCTTCAACAAGCATTTCTTCTTTCGCCAAATCCCCCTTCGGGACTAATAAGACAATCGGAGTTGACTTACCGAAGGTTTCTTCAATAATCAAATAATCGGCACCCGCTCTTGTAGCATCGGACTGCTCTCCTAACCCGTACGTAAACGTCGTATTGCTTTGAGCAAGAAAACTCGGTACGATGAGTAAAAAAACGATGAGTAAACTTGGAATCTTTATTTTGACAACAACATTTCCAATTCCTTTAAAATCAGGGATAAAAGGCTTGTGTGATGTTTTATCAATCCATTTATAAAACATTAACGTTAAAGCAGGCAAAAAGACCATAACACTAATAAAACTTAATACGATTCCCTTTACTAGGTTCAGACCTAAATCAGCTCCGATTTCAAAACGCATCAATGTTAATGCCGTAAACCCAAAAAACGTGGTGGCAGCACTGGCAGCAATCGCCGGAAAAGATCGTTTCATCGCAAGGGCCATCGCTTCTTCCGGGTTGTTTGTTTCCTTTCTAAAATGAGAAAAACTATGCAATAAAAATATGGCATAGTCCAAGGACACGGCCAGTTGCAAAATTGGTGCTACGGACTGGGTCACAAAGGAAACTTCTCCAATAAAAATATTGGTACCTAAGTTAATCAGTACAGATACGCCGATGGCAGTTAAAAAGAAGATCGGTTCTACCCAAGATGTGGTGGAAATAACGAGAATAATGATGATAATCGGAACAAGCAGGGCAGCAGCATAAAGCGTTTCCGTTACGGCCATCTTTTGTGAAGTGGCTGTATCTACTGCTTCTCCCGCCATGGCATGGTCATCACCAATGATCTCATAGATAGCATCTGTAACTGCCACCTCTTCTCCTTGCCGAATACTTAACGTAAACAAGGCTTTATCGTTTTTATAGTACGTCTCCACTAATTCTTGATCCGTCATTTCCAACGGCGTTTTTAGATCCATGGCATCATCAAGCCATAGCACATCTGTTACCCCGTCAATGGCCTCCAGCTCTTCTTTGTAGGCAAGGGCTTCCTGAATGGAAACATCATGGAACATGACCCTCGTATTTGGTATCGAGCCTTTAAATTCCTCTTCCATTGTAAGGATCGCTTTTGTAGACTGAGCATCATCCGGTAAGTAATCAATCATATTGTAATTGACATGAACAAAAAACTGAGCAACTGCAGCAATAAGAGCAGTGACCAGAAAGGTAATTACGACTATCTTTTTGTTTCTAATAATTCGTGCTCTCATGGTTGGAATGGGTCACCACCTGTTTTACCTAAGTTAAAAGTGAAGGAAGTTTATATCATTTTGGGTATCAGGCGATGTTTTTTTCCTGTCCCTATTGCTGAAAGATTCATATCCCTATACTATTATAATGACATGGTGTTGTTTATACAACGAACAGTTCAACACTCAACGTCTTTTCCACAACACAAATGTAATTTGTGTTGGGTAACTTTCACTTTCGCAAAAAGAGGTGTAATTCTATGAACGAAAAACTGGATCGACGGAGAAAATATACACGGATGGTCCTGAAGGCAAGTTTATTAACAAAATTAAAGGAAAAGTCCATCTCGTCTCTGACGGTAAAGGAAATATGTGAGGGGGCCGATATTAACCGCTCCACGTTTTACTCCCACTTTACAGACCCTTACGACCTGCTTCAGCAAGTAGAAGAAGAAATCGTGGCTGATTTAGTCCAAACCTTGACTTCCTATAACTTTAGTCAAGAAGATGAGGCACTGCAAATGACCGAAAAGCTTTTGGAATATGTAGCAGACAACAGGGACACGTTTCACACCTTACTTAGTCCAAATGGTGCACCTGGTTTTCAAAAACGAATTATGAACATTGCAAAAGAGTTAACTTTAACGAATTTGATTGCAAAAAATAATTGGGATGAAGGGCTATCAAACTATGCAGGCTTATTTGCTGTAAGTGGCAGTATCCATGTTTTAAGAGCTTGGTTAGAAGCAGGCATGGACAGAACGCCCAAAGAAATGGCAGAACTAATCATTCAGCTTACACAAAAAGGACTTTCTACATTTGATTTCAACTAAACTACACATAAAAGGTGATTTCTATGCATCATGCAGCGATAAAACTAGCTGTGGCAACAGCAACAACAGGGTTACTGCTACTTCTACCAGATAATATATTGATATGGCCTTTGAAAAGCATCGTCGTAGGCCTTCATGTCCTGTTAGCTGTAATCCTGGCAATACTCTTAATTAAGCTTGTCGTCAGTCACGCAGGGCCTGAGTTTTTTAATCCTTTTAAAGAAGGGTATAAGAAATGGAACGGTTTTAAACTATTTATTTACTTATTTATAGCGATTTTAACAGGAATTCCGTTACTCTTTACTTCCCCAAAATGGCTGATCTATTTTCATGGATTCATAGGTTTATGGGCGGTTTTCGTTTCATGGCGCCATGCCAAAAAATAGTTTATTGGTAATGTACTCTTTTAGGGAAAACTTAAGACCTGAGGTGAAAATATGGCTAAAATTCATATTATTGGTGCGTCTGGATCAGGGACAACCACGCTTGGAGAGGCCCTCGAGGCCGAACTATCCATAGTCCATCTTGATACGGATGATTATTATTGGAAGGAAAAATACAGCGAAAAGTGGACAGTTGATGAACGGACCCGTCATTTGCATGCTGATTTGAAAAAGCACAATCATTGGGTCTTAACAGGGTCTTTGGTGAACTGGAGTGAAAGCTTCATTCCCCTGTTTGATCTTGTGGTTTTTTTATGGATACCAAAAGAAATCAGATTAAAACGGCTCTTTGACCGGGAATTAGAAAGGTATGGTACAGCAAGCCTGCCTGGTGGATCCCGTTACAAAGAAACATGTGAATTTCTTGAATGGGCCGGTTTATACGATGAAGGTGGTGTTAAAGTACGAAGTAAAATGCTCCATGAGCAATGGATGGCAATGCTTCCTTGCCCTGTCCTTAGAATAGAAGGTGATTATTCGGTGGAACAACGGGTAGGAAAGGTGAAGGAATATTTAAAGGTAAAAAATCTTACTACAAATTAATAACAATGTAATTTAATAAGGTCCAATGAGGTGAGTAATTATGGCTATTAAAGCTAGACACTCCTTAATTACAGAGAGTTCATTATTTGAACTAATGAACAACTATGATTTGTATGATATTATTAGCTGTGAATTTCTAACTAGAGGATTAAATGATACCTATCTCATTTCAACGAAACAAAAAAATTACATCTTTCGAATTTATCGACATAATTGGAGAAGTGAATCAGATATTTTATTCGAAATTGAAAGTATCTCTCACCTAGAAAATGAGACTCAGCATTTTTCTATACCAATTAAAACTAAGTACAATACGTGGTTAGTTAATATAGATGCACCTGAAGGATTAAGGTATGGCGTTCTATTTACATATGCTTCTGGTCATAGACCAGAAATAAACGAAGAAAATTGTATGCTAATTGGTAAGTCACTAGGATCACTTCATAAAGGTTCAAATTCTTTTCATTCTGAAAAAGATAGGAGCTTTCAATTAGATTTTATTCATCTTTTACATGAGCCATATTCCATTATTTCACCTATGATTGAAAACTTATTTGGGGAACAACAGGTGCATTTCTTAGAACAATTAATCGATGAAATTATAACCGAACTTAAAGGCAAAAAGTTAGATTATGGATATTGTCATGGGGATTTTCATAATTTTAATATGCATATAAATAAAGGGAAACTAGAAATTTTCGACTTTGATTGTTGTGGTTATGGTTATCGAGCATATGATATTGCTGTGTTTTGGTGGAATTTGAAAAACAATTACCCACATGCTGAGAAGAATTGCTGGCCAGCATTTGTTGATGGATATTTGTCTCAAAAAAGTCTATCAAAAGAAGATATTGATAGTTTGCCTTTCTTTGTTACTGCAAGAAGAATTTGGCTAGTTGGAACAATGCTCAACAATGATGACGTTTGGGGAAGGAATTGGATTAACCAATCGAATCTAACTAAATTACTATTAGATTTAAAGAATGACAAAGATAATTATTAATAGGGAAGGGGATGAAGACATTAGGTCTCCATCTCCTTATTCTTATTGATATTTTATTTTTTTATTTACAAAAAATACAAGCAGAATAAGTAAAGCAATACAACCAACAATGTAAACCATTAACCTTGAATGTGACACTTCTTCTCCACCTGAGTTCTTGGCATGATCTACATACTCCCGCAAAAAAATCAATTCCTGAAACGATTCATGCTCTAAGTCTATTTCCTCTTCTCCAACTAATTCAGGAGTTAAATATTCTTCCCAGTCTAAAATTGCCAACGGTACAACCGCCTTTGGTGTTATAGGTTCCCAAAATCCATCCCTCTCTTCAAGGAAAAACAAAACTTCTGCTGCTTCAATACCTAATTCATTTTCAATACTATTCACAATTCTATCGAGACGGTAATAGCTTGAAAGCATCCTAACATTTTTATCTTCATCCGTGATAGGTCCCTCTACACCAGGAGTTGTCACCAGCACCGTATCTCCCAAATCCGCTCCCTTCAAGTATGAAAGCACATTAATGTTCCAATCCGTATAGCCATAATAATAATCTAATTCCGGATCCGGGTGCTCCACCAATCGTTCTTCTGCAATATCCTCGATCGTTCCGATTATAATTAAGTCTGCACGTTTAACCATTTTTTCGAAGGGTATTTCCTCCCACAAAGCCCCATGGGTAGTAGAAGGTGCAAGCAAAAACAAGAGAAACAACATGCTAACTAGAGGATATCTCTCAATAATACTTTTCATTAATCTAACCCCCCTCTATAACTAAACAGTTTTATACTAGTCGAATACTGGCTGAAAAAGGTTTCAAAACAACCTATTTTTATAAGAAAAAATTAAAATTTATCTCATTTGAAACCTTTTAGCAACTAATTCGTAGTTTACTATGTTGATTATCTTAAAAAGAGGTGGAAATGAATGAGTGTACTAGAAGTAAAGAATTTAAAGAAATCGTTCGGCACGATCCACGCTGTTCAAGATATTAGCTTTTCTGTCAAGGCGGGTGAGATTTTTACAATTATTGGACCGAATGGTGCAGGTAAAACGACTACTCTAGAAATGATTGAAGGTTTAGTCCCTCCAGATCACGGTGAAATTCAATTCGGTGAGTGGAACTGGGACCAGCACAGCAAAACAATTAAACAGAAAATTGGGGTACAGCCCCAATCCAGTGCCATGTTTGACTTACTGACTCCTGAGGAAAACTTGAATTTATTTGCTACTTTTTATGACAAGTCACGGTCTACAGAAGATATTCTCCAACTGATTAATCTAACAGAACATAAAAATAACCATGTAAAAAAGCTTTCTGGTGGTCAGCGGCAGCGCCTCGCTATCGGGCTAGCCATGATTAGCGATCCAGACATTATTTTTCTCGATGAACCGACGACTGGACTGGACCCGCAAGCACGAAGGAATATTTGGGACATTATTATTGAGTTAAAGGCATTGGGGAAAACAACAGTGTTGACGACCCACTATATGGAAGAAGCAGAAAAGTTGAGTGATCGAGTTTGTATTGTTGATCAGGGAAAAATCATTGCACTAGACACTCCTACTGCACTCATTGAACGATTAACAGAAGAAAGAGAAGTTAGATTAACGTTCCTTGACGGCAATGCTGCTGCCGAAGCTGCCGAGACATATGCTAATACCCTACCTTCTGTTTCTCGAACAGATCGGAACGATAGCTTGTTAACACTATGGTCTGTTCATCCGGAGGATACATTATACGACTTATTCCGCTTCGCGAAGGAGAATGGCCTTCAAGTAGAACAAGTCTCCATCAAGGAAATGAGTTTAGAAGATGTATTTATCGCGTTTACTGGTAAGGAATGGAGGGATTAACTTGAAGAATCTACATCAATTTATAGAAATGTTTAAAGCCCAGTTAAAGCTGACATTCCGAGAGAAACAAGCGTGGTTTTGGGGAATTTTCTTTCCCGTTATCTTAATGTCCATTTTCATGGTTATTTTTAGTGGAAGCTCAGATAATGAGTTTTCAGCAAAGGTAGCGATTGTTGATGAAAATCCGAACGCCACCTCGGAAATGCTTTTTCAGCAAATTAGCCAAATTCCCGTATTAGAATTAGCAACGGAAGAGCCAATTAACCGGACACAAGCAGAAGAACTTGTAAAAGATCAGGAAGTCCACGCTGCAATTGTATTACCTAGTTCGGTAGCGGATACCTCCATTCTTCTCGTCGTCAACAAGGAGAACGAGCAAGGGGTTACAACCCAAGCTCTGTCAGGAATGCTCAATCATTTTGTCCAGGAAGCAAATTTATATGCTGTTGGAGCGACCCCTACCTATGAGTTACAATTTGAATCCATTACTGCAAGCAGTAACGATATTAGTTATACTGATTTCCTTCTCACTGGGATGATTGCCTTGGCCATTGCTCAAGGAGGTATGTTTGGCATGGTGGACTTGGTGGAAATGCGGCGAAAAGGCTTAATTAAACGGCTTAGGATGACTCCTGCCAATATGAACCTCTTTGGTCTAAGTGATATGGTCATGCGGCTATTATTTAGTATTATTCAAATTATACTCTTATCCATTATTGGTGTATTTATATTTGGTGCTAGTTTATACATTAATTTCCCTAGTTTACTTGTCATTTTCCTGTTGGGGGCATTGTCTTTCAATGCTTTAGGATATTTCTTCTCTTCCTTTAGTAACACATCGGAGGCGTATATGGGAGTAGCTAATATTTCCAGCTTTTTGATGATGTTTTTAAGCGGTGTATTTTTCCCCATTGAAACAATGCCTGAGTGGATACAGCCATTATCGAATGTGCTACCCCTTACATATTTTGTGGATGGACTGAGGGAAAGCATGATCTATTCCACGCCAGTGTTCACTGCAGGGCTTTGGGCTGGCATCAGTATAATGGTTCTATGGGGTGCAGTCGCCTTCGTTATTGGCTCCTGGTTTTACAAGAGAAAATCCCTTGTTTCAACAAGATAATGAAAGGGTCAGAAAAATAACAAGGGAAAAATACCTATTGCAGTTAGTTAGGACAGAAAAGGGTGAGTAGTTAAGGAGATATCAACCAAACCCCTTTTCTCCCAATTTCTAGAATAGGAAGAATTGTCAAGTGTGGTAGGTTAATGAGAAGATTCGAATTAGGAGTTGTTCAACCAATGAGAGAGGATTACAAAATAAAATCGTTTTTAACGTTTGCTGTTTTTATCATTCTTGCTTTTGCCGTCTCATATATTGCCGTACATCAATACTCATTACTGCCAGGGGGTTATGAAATAAAAGAGGCCCAAGAAGATTACTTACATATACAGGTCAATAATTGGTATGGAGGAGTAGATGAGGTTATAACCTTTACTCCCAATGCAGGTGAAAAATGGAGATTGGTAGAATTAGAGCAGCAAATTAACAATCAGCAAGGTTTATATATGCTATTATATGCTGCCCTTTTAATCTCGTTATACACCTTCAAATTAAAACGTATGGAAGGGTTAAAAAAGAGAGCCGCCTTGATTCAAAGCGGAATCGTTATCAGTATTCTAGGAATAATAATCCCCCTTTTTCAGTTAATAAACAGAATACAGCAATTGTTAGGCATTATATAAATACATAGCTTCCCCAAGCAAAAGAATGGATGGGGAAGTTTTCTTTTTGTAAAGAAAACTATTTTTTCCTCTAGGGGAATAACTGATGTTGTACAATCGTCTAGCTACAGCACCCTATGAAAATAATACTTGGATTTAATGGTAGCATTTATGGTGTCTTCCCTTGTTTCATTCTCTATCACTTCCATCCTCTCCCCTTATCTCAATTACCTTCTCACCTTGAATAAGACGAGAGAAAACTTGCCGTTTTTTCCCGGACTTAAACGGGGATGGGTTACTATCTCAAGTTATAAGGAGAGTGTAGTGATGAGCATTGATGTTCTATTCATGGGTGTTCTGTTTATAATGATTCATTTATTCGGGAATAAGTTCATTCCTGCTGATCGTATTAAAAGAGTAAAATGGTTATCCTTTTCTGGTGGCTTGGCGGTTTCTTATGTTTTTGTTTATGTTTTACCGTCCTTACACCAAAATCAACAATATTTTGGAGAACAAGGAGGAGCCCTCACGATGGAGTCGGAGCTATACTTCTTCGGACTTGTGGGACTCTTAATATATTATGGAGTAGAAAAAGTGGAGATCACCAAAGAAGAAGTGAATCGAAATGGAGCTAGCCCTCATTTTATTTTGCGTATTATCTTTTTCACTATTTACAACCTGTTGATATCCTATACAGTTGTCGTATCCTATGTGGAAGGTATACAAGCCCTGTTCTACAGCTTCGCTATTGGATTTCATTTTATCTCCGTGGCCCATGATTTATGGCAACAAAACCCCACTCAATATAATCAATGGGGTAGATATATACTCGCTTTTGGAGTTGTCAGCGGTTGGGTTACTGGCAGTTGGATTACGTTGTCTGTCCTAAGTCACTCCCTCATTTTTGCCTTTATATCGGGGGCAATGATTTTAATTGTACTAAAAAATGAGTTACCAGAAGAGAAAGACGCCCATTTCCTCGCCTTCGCTTTTGGCATTATTTCTTACAGCTTTATTACTATTGCCCTTCAATATTTTTTCCAATGGTAACGCAATTTCCTCTTTTTCAACGTTAAAAGAGGCTGGGAAAACAGTTTTTTTTTAGTGAGAAATCCGAACGAATAGATAGATGCAAATATCTCGCTTCGGAAATATACTTCGCTTTCCGCGGGCGGCTGGTGAGCCTCCTCGTGCATACGCACTGTGGGGTCTCACCTTTGCCTTTGCTCCCGCTGGAGTCTTCGTATATTTCCTACGCTAAGATAGTGTATTGTTCGGATTTCCATTTAAGTACTTTAGTAATATCCCATCCTCTTTCCTAACGTCTGTTCTCATTCACTCATTTAATAACCTAAAGATTATTCCCCATAAGGGCTAATTGACTTCACAACGAGAGTGACTGATTCATTACCCAAAAACTCGTTAACTATGGTCCCTTCTACCGTTATCTTCTCAATATCAAAGTCACTTGCAGCTATTTGAATTGCTTCTAACATAAGTTGAAATTCAGTTTCTCCTACAGAAAAAGAACTATTCTCTCTCTCCGTCAACACAATAGTTGCTATCTTTCCTGCGACTACAACATCCGTTACATCAAAACCATCTGGGATTGCAGGTTTATACCATGAACTTGGATTTACCACTTGCATTTTTTCCATTGTTTCAGCAAAGGTTAACAGTCGACCAGTTTCGTGTTTGACAGATTCGCCCACGGATACACCTCTTACGAAATAGTGGTTACCTTCCTCCCCTTTATATAAATAAATCCCACGGTTAAAAGGAAGTAAGTCAAAGGTTTCCACAAATCCAGCTCCCCCAAATTCAATACCTGGAACTCCGTTTAATGTAAACTGTACTTGTTCCATGTCGTATAAACTAAAGACCTCTTTTATTGTGGTCGTTACTGTAATCATTTCACCTGCTGTCAAACTTTCAAGTCCATGTCCATGGGAAAAATCAAGAGAGACCGTTCTATGCTGTTCGCTAAAATTAATAGAGTTAAGACCACTAAATACAATTGAATTCCCATAGGAATTTGAAATTAATATAGAATGGAGAATCTCCTCAACACTATTTCCTATCCCTTCCGCAAAATGTACATACTTCCTCACGACAAAGGAATGAAACTCTCTCGTACCATCGCTCATGGAGACATCCACCGTAAAAGGTACAGGGACTATTACCCCGTTCTCCATGTCTGTATATGCCTCAGACTTTTTATTCAGACCGCCAACTCCCGTTATCTGTAACGTACCTTCTTCAAGGGATTGGTCAGTAACATCACCAGCAACGGACCCTTCTGACATTTCATTCATCCCGTTTTTTTCACCCATCGATTGCTGAAAATCATTGATGATGGAAGGGCCTAGCAATAGTAAGAGAACAATTGCTGCTGCCGTAGCCATAATAGCTTCAGGAATTTGCCAAAAGCTCTTTGTCATTTTGGGTGGTACATTTTTCTCACCCTTCAATTCTAGTAATCTAGCTTCCCGCATCTTTGCTTCAACAGCTAAATATAGCTCCTCCTTTGACTTACGATCCTTGAATTTAGGTAACTGCCTTAAACATTCCTCAACCGCTTCCTTTTTCCAATAATACTTACTCATTGGCTAATCACCTCCAAGGGATGAGACCCTTGTTTTCCTAATTTTTTTTGTATCTTATTAATAGTGCGACCACCAATGGCTCTCACTTTCCTTTCTGACCAACCTAGTACATCTCCTGCTTCTGCAATACTTAGTCCCATAATAAATCGCAATATAATAACTTGCTGTTCCTCCTCCGTACACAAAAGCAGACTTTGGTAAATTCGTTTCATCTCTTCTTTTTGAACCAATATTTCTTCAGGATAAATGGTATGATCAATAACGAGATATTCCAGCTTTCTCGTGGATTTATGAGGAAGCTTCCACCAGCTTTTCTTTGTTCTCTCATTTCGTATCCAATCAATCCCAACATCTTTGGCGATAGAATAAAGCCACGTTTTTTCACTAGTCTTCCCTTCAAAGGAAGTTGAAGAACATAATGCTTTTACATAAACATCCTGTATGAGTTTTTCACAAATCTCCCTATTTCTGACAATATAATAAAGATATTGAAATAACTGCGAATGATACATATCATATAAACGTTGCCATTTACCGTTCACCACCATCACTCTCCCTCTTACTTAAAAAGTCGCTGTTTATGACAGGAAGTTTCATGAGAAAAAAGAAACTGTCCATAAAGGGCTTAAACCCCTTCATGAACAGCTTCTTTGTTATACTTACCCATTTGTGATTTTCTCTGTTTTCTTCGATTCACGGTAAACCCGATTAGTTTCGTTGAAAAAGAGTTTGAATGTTTCCGTAAGAATCTTTTTGTTCTCCGGCTCCATATTATTAAAAACTCTAATGACATCCGTTACTTTTCTCCACTTGTCTTGTGTTAAGTCTTCAATGGTTTTGACATTCGTTGCATCGAAAATAATAAATAATGAATCAACAAACTGTCCCCGCTGTGTTTCTGTCATTTTATCCAACCAAGACTTTAACGTCACGTCGAGCAATTTGCTTTCCTTTGTCACATGCTCCACATGGATAAACTTGTCCCCTAACACTTCCCATGACATGGGGTCATGTTGAAGAAGAACTTTTTGGCTGCTTTTCACTACTACGTACTCTTCTTCATGTTCAAGCATCATTCCAACGATAGAAGACTCTGGTACAATCGTTTTAATTTTTCCGAGCATCCCACGATATTCACTGGACTCAATAATATCTCTGTGGAATCCAGGACCATCATTATTATAGACTTCAATAATCCGGTGTTTAATGGACTCTTGGCTTTTTACAGCTGCATAGGCTGCTAAATTGCCCCCCTTGGAGTGTCCACCCATTCTAATTTTTTCAGGAATATTGCCTACAGCCTCCCTTAAATAAATGGCTGCTTCCATCTGAGCAGGGACAGGAGACATGAATGTCATATTAAAGTTTTCCTTCCAACCAACAATTGTATTATCAGTCCCACGAAAAGCAACATAAACGGTCCCATCCGTTAAATAAAAGGTAACAGCGGCAAATTGTTTTAACTCCCTGTCATCAATGATATTAACGTAATTAGCTAATTCCACATCTTTGAACCTTTTTGTATTGGCAACTTTTCTTAAAAGGAAAGCAGACATTTTCGTTAAAGTTAACTGAGCCTCAATAACTTCTTTAGGGTATTTTTGGAAAAATATCTCTGCTGCCTTTTCAACAGTTATACGTTGATTACTATAGAGACCCTCCACAATATTTTCATAATTTACATAAGCTATATGGGATAAAATTAGGTTATCTACTTCATTAAAAGGAGCTTGGGACAACGTTAAATCACCGCGCCAAGCTAAATAGTCCATAATATTAGCCATCTCGAATCACCTTTGATCCTTCCCTACCATTTAAACTTCATTTCCTTCCTTACTATTTTAGCAAAGGGAAGAGAAGATTGCATGAGATACAAAGAAACTGATTGAGTCAAGTTTTAGTGGGCATTTTTTCTGGAAGAGTATAATGCCTCTTTTTGCATGTTAGTTTGATAGCGCTTTCTTGATTTATTGGTTTACTTTCGTTGTATTAATTACCTTTTTTTAAATACCTCTCAGTCCTTTTAAGGCTGCTACAATCGGTTTTCCAATAGCGTTATGTAAGTAAGCCATGTTATTACGTGTGGCCTCTGCTGCACTGTTTTTGAGCTTCTCTACAAAGTATT
>JAJOJL010000050.1 GCA_021208645.1 Bacillus sp. (in: firmicutes)
TCTCTACTTTAATCATAACCCACCTCTTGATTGAAGTAGCAGCTAATTTTCCTCTCTACTTTAATCATAACCCACGCCTTGATTGAAGTTAGCGCTAAGTTACCTCTCTTACTTCAATCATAACCCACTTCTTGATTGAAGTAGCTACTAATTTTCTTCTCTACTTAAGTCATAACCACTTCTTGATTGAAGTAGGAACAACTTTTCCACTCTATTTCCATCAAAAGCACTTTTCAGGATTAAATTAAATTCACTTACAACAAAAGGCCAGAGGGTGATACACGCTACCCTCTGGCCTTTACTTGCAAACTCTAACTTAACCCTTAACTGCAATCACTTCAATTTCTACAAGTCCATCTTTTGGTAAACGTGCCACTTCTACAGCACTTCTTGCTGGGAATGGCTCAGCAAACTGTTCAGCATAAATAGCATTCACAGCAGCGAAGTCATCCATATTTTTCATAAAAACAGTTGCCTTCACAACGTTAGCCATAGTGCAGCCTGCCGCTTCCAATACTGCTTCAATGTTTTTGAAAACCTGTTTTGTTTGTGCCTCAAGACCCTCCAACAATTCACCTGTTTCCGGATCCATTCCTAGCTGGCCCGAGGAATAAACAAAATTACCAGTAATAACTGCTTGCGAGTACGGTCCAATTGCTCCTGGTGCATTTTTTGTTGCTACTACTTCCTTTGTCATGGTCTAAACACCCTTTCCATTTAGCGTATGTATTTTAATAGTTCTATCCATAGAAGAGAATTCCCTTTTCCACTGCCCTTTATGTTTTTCGCAAAAGATCTATAGTAACATTTCCCCTTATATCTTCCGCATTTTCACGGATTCTACTAAATGCTCGTCCCCTTTATGGAGGATTAAGTCAGCACGGGACCTGGTGGGGAGGATATTCTCCAACAGATTCTTACGGTTAATGGTGTTCCAAATGCTCTCCGCCATTTCAAAAGCCTCTTCGTCGCTGATTCCGGCAAACTTTCGAAAATAGGAATCTTCATGGCGGAAGGCCGTTTCCTTTAAGATCTTGAACCTTTGTACATACCATTGAAAAATATTTTTTTCATCAGCATCCACAAAAATCGAGAAATCGAAGAAATCAGAAACGGATAGCTGGTCAATTGTATGCCCATCCGTTATTTTCGGTGGCTGCAAGACATTTATTCCTTCCACAATCACCACATCAGGGCTAGAAATGATTTGCTCCTTGTCAGGAATCACATCGTAGGTAATGTGGGAGTAAACGGGCGCCTTCACTTCCCCGTTTCCTGACTTTAGCTGGGACAAAACATGAAGTAAATTGGAAATGTCATAGCTTTCAGGGAATCCCTTCTTATTCATTAAGCCCTTCTCTTCCAAAACTTTGTTCGGCATTAAAAATCCATCGGTTGTCAATAGATCTACGTTAGGCTTATTGGGCCAGCGGGAGATCAACGTTTTTAACACACGGGCCATGGTGCTTTTCCCAACAGCAACACTGCCGGCGATACCAATAATATAAGGAACTTTTTTTACATTTGTCCGTAAAAAAGTGTTGCGGCTGTCGTGAAGCTCCTTTGTAGCTCTTGCGTGGAGATACAAAAGTCTCGACAGGGGCATATAGATTTTAGCCACTTCTTCCATATTAAGTACTTCGTTTAACCCCTTTAATTCCTCAATATCCTCCTCTGTGATGGTCATTGGTGCAGAGGAACGGAGACTTGCCCAGTCGTTCCGGTTAAAAGTTATGTATGGAGTAAAATTATCATGATTTTCCATGGGCCACCTCAACTAAGACTTCATCATTACTGCAAATATCTTTAAATTTAGGCTACGCTTTCTCCATTGTAATTGATTATAAGATAGAAAGCACACACTATTGGTGATTTTTTGCAAAATTCCAACCTTACTTATTATATTACAAGTCGTTAGAAAAGAAGATTTTTTTGCTCAGATTGTTTTTGTATTTACTCAAAAAAATACTAGATGAAAATAGAATTAATATTTTTGAGTAATAGAATTTATTCTTAGTTTAACTTTGCGCAACCATCGAAGTTTCTAGTTTTGTTGGATTTCTAATGATATTCAAATCAACGCTAATACCCTATTATCTATACAATTACACCATAAATCCTAATGATCCAATACATCTATTTAATTTCTAGTCATTTCCTAGCAATTTGTGGAATATTATATTTCGATTGCAAAATTATTACAAAATTTTAAAAATTTTTATTGCTTTATTTTCAGAATTATAGTAATTTTCTATTAACCCCTATTGTTTTACATTAGAGCAATACATAAGAACACATACTACTATTTTTACAAGCATTCGACAAAAAGTTTTAAAAAAACGAAAAATACTCCTAATTTTCGAAAGGGGGAGCTGAAAACTTATGAAAAAACCAGTCTTAGAAATTAATCAGCTTCAAACTCACTTTTTCACAGACAGGGGAGAAGTTCCTGCTGTAGATAATGTGAGTTTTGCTATACATGAAGGGGAAGTTCTTGGTGTCGTAGGAGAATCAGGTTGTGGTAAAAGCGTTACCTCACTGTCTGTTATGGGCTTAGTCCCTAACCCTCCAGGGAAAATTGTGGGAGGCGAAATCATATTTAGAGAGCTTGTTTCTAACAATTTAAGAGAAGAAGACTTAGTAAAGATTAGCAAAAAAAAGACTCCGGCAAATTCGTGGCAATCAAATTGCCATGATCTTTCAAGAGCCGATGACTTCGTTAGATCCCCTGTTTACAATCGGGTTTCAAATAATTGAAGTCATAAAAATCATCAGAAGGTTACAAAGAAAGAAGCACGGATGAAAGCCATTGATATGCTAAAGCTCGTTGGAATTCCACGGGCAGACCAAGTAGTAGATGAATACCCTCATCAGTTGTCAGGGGGAATGCGGCAACGGGTGATGATAGCCATCGCCATGGCTTGTGATCCGGAGGTTCTCATTGCCGATGAACCAACTACCGCATTGGATGTTACGATTCAAGCTCAAATACTAGATTTGATGAAAAAACTCAATAAAGAAAAGGGAACAGCTATCATGTTAATTACCCATGACCTCGGTGTTGTAGCAGAAATGTGTGACAGGGTGGTGGTTATGTATGCTGGCAAGGTGGTAGAAGAGGGAACTGTTCGAACTATCTTAAAGGAACCGAAACACCCTTACACAAAAGGATTAATTCGCTCACTCCCTAAAATGAGTAAGCGAGATGAGCGACTCTATTCCATTCCAGGAAATGTTCCAAAGCCAGGATCCATAAAAGCAGGCTGTCGCTTTGCTGCCCGCTGTGAAGAGGTATTTGATCGCTGCTACAAGGAAGACCCGGAACTATTAGATCTTTCCGGTGGCCATACGTGCCGCTGCTTCCTTTATGAAAAGGAAGGAGAGGTCGCCTATGTCTAATGCAAAACAACCATTACTGGAAGTGAAAGGCTTAAAAAAGTATTTTGACATCACTGGTGGTATTTTATCCCGTAAAGTCGGCGAAGTGAAAGCTGTCGATGACGTTTCATTTGCGGTGTATGAAGGAGAAGTACTTGGAATTGTTGGGGAGTCTGGCTGTGGAAAATCAACGACAGGAAAAACTCTACTTCGACTCATTGAACCAACGGAAGGCCAAGTAATTTTTGATGGAGAAGACATTACGAATCTCGATACAGAAGGGATGAGGAAAAAAAGGCGGGATATGCAAATCATATTCCAGGATCCATACGCCTCTCTTAACCCTCGTCATAAAGTAGAAAAAATTCTTAGTGAACCGTTGATTGTACACGGAATTGGTACAAAGGAAGAAAGAAAAGAGAAAGTGAAAAAAATTCTTGAGGTAGTTGGTTTGCCTGGAGAGCACGCATCCCGTTATCCCCACCAATTTAGTGGGGGGCAACGACAGCGTATTGGTATTGCCCGCGCTTTAATTGTTAATCCAAAGCTAATTGTTTGTGATGAGCCCGTTTCAGCCCTAGACGTTTCTATTCAATCACAAATTCTAAACTTAATGGAAGATTTACAAGAGGAATTTGGGTTAACCTATGTGTTTATTGCCCACGATTTAAGTGTTGTAAAACATATTAGTGATCGAGTTGGAGTTATGTACTTAGGACGTATGGTGGAATTAACGGACAATGAAAAGCTTTATGATAATCCGTTACATCCTTATACGAAATCATTGCTCTCTGCAGTACCTGATCCGGACCCAGACTTTAAAAGGGAGAGAGTGATTTTGCAAGGGGATGTTCCTAGTCCGTCTAATCCTCCGTCTGGATGTGCTTTTCATACTCGTTGTCCTGATTGTATGGACATTTGTAAAACGGTTAGACCAGAGTTCCAAGAAGTTTCTGATAACCATTTTGTAGCCTGTCATCTATATGAAGATAGTAGATGATAGATTACAAATGTTATAAAGTGGCGCTGTTAAATTTTGATGTTGATTTTTGCTACAGGAGCTCGCTTTCCGCGGGCAACGCTTCAGCCTCCTCGTTCCTGCGGGGTCTTCAGCTGTTGCTTTTCCCGCAGGACTTTGAGATGCTTCGTGGGGGAATCCCACGCACGAAGAAAATGTGAAGCATTTTCGAGGAGTCTCGCTCCTTTCGCAAAATCAACGCTAATCAAAAATCAATACTAACCTTTAACAGAGCCTAAAAAAAGACCTATATTTAAGGGGGATGACGTAATGAAGAAAAGCTTTTGGTTGCTGTTGCTTTCTCTCATTCTAGTAGTTGCTCTTGCTGCCTGTGGCGGTGACGACGAGCCTGCTGATGGTGGAAGTGACGGGGATGACACCACCGACACAACTGACGACGGAACAGATGATGCTACAGAGGAAAGCACATCAGGCGGTACTTTAATTTTTGCCCGTGGTGGAGACTCTGTAAGTCTCGACTATGCTAGTGTTACAGACGGTGAATCTTCCCGAGTAACAAAACAAATCTATGAAACATTGTTAGAGTTCGATGATTCTACCTTCGATATTGGTCCTGGCTTAGCCCACGACTGGGACGTAAGTGATGATGGATTGACATTTACATTCTACTTACGTGAAGGTGTACAGTTCCATGACGGAACAGATTTTAACGCTGAGGCTGTTAAACTAAACTTCGAGCGTTGGGCAGACCCAGATCACGAGTATGCCTTTACGGATCAAGGTTACAGCTACAGTGTATATGGAACTCAATTTGGCGGATTTAAAGGCGACCCTGGACACGTAATCAGCGAGATCAACGTACTCGATGACCTTACGGTGGAATTTGTCCTAAATGAGCAATTAGGTTCTTTCATTCAAAATATGGGGATGAGCTATTTCGCCATCACTTCTCCTGCTGCATTTGAAGAGCATGGAAGTGCCATTAACGAAAACCCTGTCGGTACTGGTCCATTTAAGTTTGTTAGCTGGACAAAGGACGACAACATTGTATTAGAAAGAAACGAAAATTACTGGAAAGCTGGTTATCCAAAGCTTGACCGTGTTATTTTCCAAGTTATCCCTGATAACTCTGCTCGTCTAACAGCACTACGTGCCGGCGAGATTGATATTATGGACGGTTTAAGCCCGGATGATGTGGCTGCTATCGAAGCAGATCCAGATTTAAATGTTTTCGAACGTACAGAAAATAATATTGGTTACCTTGGCTTCAACAACGAAAAATATCCATTTGATAATGTATTAGTTCGTCGTGCGTTAAACCATGCAGTCGATAAAGAAGGGTTAATGGCTATGTTATATAGCGGCCTTGCTATTCCTGCGAAAAACATTATTCCGCCAGCGTACCTTGGTTACAACGATGACGTACAAGAGTATGAATATAACCCTGAGTTAGCAATGGAGCTTCTTGCAGAAGCTGGCTATCCTGATGGACTTGAGTTCGACTTATGGACAATGCCAGTTGCTCGTCCATACATGCCAGATCCACAGCGTGCAGCAGAGGTTCTTCAACAGAACTTCGCAGATATTGGTGTAACAGCTAACATCGTTACGCATGAGTGGGCAACGTATCTAGAGCTTACTCAGCAAGGGGATCAAGACGTATTTATGTTAGGTTGGTCTGGTGTTAACGGTGACCCTGACTACTTCTTTGGTAACTTGTTACACAGTGCGGCTATTCCTGGTGGTAACCGTACGTTCTACCGTAACTCTGAGGTAGACGCATTGTTTGACCAAGCGAAAGTAAGTGTTGATTTCGATGAGCGTGCAGAGCTTTACAGACAAGCACAACAGCTTGTACATGAAGATGCACCGATGATCAACTTAGTTCATACTCGTCCTGTTTTAGCTGGTAGTGTGCGCGTAAGAAATTACGTTCCACATCCATCTACTAGTGAAGCATTAACTTACGTTGAGATTGACGAGTAAAATTTTTTCCAGAGTCTCGGGTCGTTTAAAGTGTTGTATTTAAACTACTGACTTAAATAGACTTCCGTGTTCTGTGAGTAATTTTTAATGTCTAAAAGGGGAGTTATGAAGTGGATGAATTGTAATCGTACAAATCCATTGCAATTCGCCACTCTCCTCCCCTTTTTATTATCTTTTATTTTCTATTGATTGTCTTTACGACCTGATTTTGCACTTATAGATACATACGTCTGATGGAAGTTAGAGGTGAATTCCATGGTTTCTTATACAATTCGAAGATTATTAATGCTTATACCTGTATTAATTGGAATGAGTTTAATTACATTTTCCATTGTACATCTTATTCCAGGTAATCCAGCGCAGGTTATCCTCGGAGAGCAGGCAACCCCACAAGCAATTGCCAACCTTGAAGAACAACTAGGGTTAAATGAGCCTTATTTTGTTCAATACACAAAATACGCTTGGGGCCTTTTACAAGGAGATCTTGGTACCTCCTTACGTACAAAGTCTGAAATCTCCAAAGAGATATGGCCTTACTTAGCTGGAACGATGGAACTGACCTTTTTTGCGATGTTATTTGCAATAATCGTCGGGGTTAATGCAGGTATAATCAGCGCTTGGAAGCAAAATTCCTTGTTTGATTATACAGCAATGGTTATTGCACTTGTTGGGGTATCCATGCCAATTTTCTGGCTTGGGTTAATGCAGCAATGGGTATTTGCTCAGGAGTTAGGCTGGCTTCCAGCTTTCGGGCGGCAAAACCCGAGGGATCCTGTGGAAGCAATTACCCACTTTTATCTGATTGATACCTTGCTCAATGGCAGGATGGATCAATTTTGGACATCCTTTAGGCACCTAATTTTACCAAGTATCGCCCTAGGTACGATACCTATGGCAATCATTGCACGTATGACCCGTTCCAGTATGTTAGAAGTGTTGCGTTCTGACTATATTCGTACGATTGAAGCAAAAGGGTCAAAAACATTTGCAGTTATTTACCGCCACGGCTTTAAAAATGCTGTTATTCCAGTACTTACAGTTGTTGGTCTGCAAGCCGGGACACTTCTAGGCGGAGCAATTTTAACAGAAACGATTTTTAGCTGGCCTGGCATTGGCCGTTATGTTTTCCAAGCAATCGGGAATCGTGATTACCCTGTTATTCAATCTGGTATTCTAGTGATTGCATTCATGTTCGTCATCATTAACTTAATTGTAGACCTTCTCTACAGCTACATTGATCCAAGGATTAAATATTAGGGAAAGGGGGGCATCTACATGGAACCAGAAAAACAAACAAAAGAGATACAAACGGTTGACCCTGGTCAACAAACTCCCAATTCTAACGGCAAGGTGGAATCCATCTCCCCTTGGAAGGAGGCTTATTGGCAATTAAGAAAAAATAAGCTAGCTATTATCGGCTTAATTATCATATCATCGTTTGTACTCGTTGCGATTTTTGCACCTTTTTTAACAAAGTATACTTACGAGGGAATGAATGCAGCCGTTCGACTGCAAGGGCCCTCCGTCGACCATTGGCTCGGTACGGATTATGCGGGACGTGATATATTTACGAGAATCATTTACGGAGCTAGAATCTCCTTAATGGTTGGTTTGTTCGCCGTAACGGGAGCCATGTTTTTTGGTACATTACTAGGGATTGTAGCAGGATATTATGGACGCTGGGTTGACATGCTTATCTCCCGTATATTTGACATTATGCTAGCCTTTCCTAGTATTCTACTAGCGATTGCCATCGTTGCTATCCTAGGACCATCTTTGCAAAATGCCATGATCGCTATTGCTATTATAAATATCCCTATATTCGGTCGTCTCGTTCGATCGAAGGTTATATCTATCAGGTCAGAAGAATATATTTTGGCAGCGAGAGCACAAGGTATGAAAAATGGTAGAATATTGCTCCATCATATTCTACCAAACAGTATTGCACCAATTATCGTTCAAGCCACCTTGGGGTTTGGTACAGCCATTCTAGAAGCTGCTGCATTAGGTTTCTTAGGATTAGGAGCACAACCGCCTCAGCCAGAGTGGGGGCGTATGTTATCAGATTCACGGGATTACATCCAAAGTGCTCCCTGGACCGTTTTATTCCCAGGTCTATCCATCATGTTGGTAGTATTAGGGTTTAACATGATCGGTGACGGCTTGCGGGATGCGCTGGATCCGAAGATGAAGAATTAGGTTGGGGATTTGTTGTGGATGGTTAAATTAGGAAGTGATTAAGGAAGGTGCACAGCCTGAGAGTGGCTGCGCACCTTTCTTTGGTCTCTTTTAAGTGGAAATTTACTCGGTTTATTACACTTTCGAAAATATTTCGTGCAATAGCCACAAACGAACGGTTCTATCTACTCGGTTTTCCTCGACTGAATTGTTTTCGTGTTCATTGAACGCTTCTATCTACTCGATTCTGCCTCGTACAGCTTGATTTCGCGTTCATTGAACGCTTCTATCTACTCGCTTTTCCCAATCCAGCCTGGTTTCGCGTTCATTGAGCGGCTCTATCTACTCGTTTTTCCCAAACCAGTCTGTTTTCATGCCCATTGAACGCTTCTATCTACTCGTTTTCAAACCAGCCTGGTTTCGTGCTCATAGAACAGACCTACCAACTCGTTTTTTCCCGAACTAGCTTAAATTCACCGTCCACAACAAATCAGACACATCCCTAAACCTACCCCCTAATCAATCCTCTCAATAATCGTGGCATTGGCCATTCCGAAGCCTTCACAAATCGCCTGCAACCCGTAACGGCCGCCCCGCTGCTCTAACGCATTCATCAACGTCACCATCACCCGCGCGCCACTTGCCCCGAGGGGATGGCCGAGAGCAATCGCTCCCCCATATACATTCAGCTTCTCTCGGTCAGCGCCCATCTCCTTCAACCACACCAAAGGCACCGAAGCAAACGCTTCGTTCACCTCATACAAGTCCATATCAGCTAACGTCATGCCAGCCTTCTCCAATACTTTTTTCGTAGCAGGTATGGGACCTGTCAGCATCAATGTTGGGTCTGAACCCACAACACTCCGCGCCACGATCCGGAACCGAGGTTTTAACCCTAACGCCTCCGCTTTTTCACGGCTCATTAACAGCACCGCCGCCGCACCATCACTAATTTGCGAAGAATTGCCTGCCGTAATCACCCCGTCCTCCTGAAAAGCAGGCTTCAACTCACCAAGCTTCTCCAAAGACGTATTTTCCCGTGGCCCTTCGTCATCATTGACCCATTCGTTGATGCCATCCCCCTTCACCTTCACAGACATGATTTCCTTTTTGAAAACACCATCACGCCTCGCCTTCACTGCCCGCGCGTGACTCTCCAAGGCAAAACTGTCCAATTCCTCCCGGGACATTTCCCAAATCTCCGCAATCCGCTCTGCAGACAATCCTTGATTGATAATTTCATACTTTTCAGTCAACACAGGGCTGTAGCCTGCATCCTGCATATTTGAAAACATGGGCACCCGTGACATACTCTCAACACCACAAGCAACGACCACATCCATATCGCCACTAGCTATGGCCTGCGAAGCAAAATGAATTGCCTGCTGACTAGAGCCGCATTGCCGATCGATGGTCACACCTGGCACGTGTATGGGAAATCCCGCAATTAGGGCGGCTGTTCTGGCAATATCCGGTGCCTGCTCCCCCACCTGTCCAACACAGCCTGCGATAACGTCCTCCACTTCCTTCGGGTCAACATTTGCCTTTTTCATGAGTCCAGCAAGGGTTTTTGCCAACAATTCATCCGGTCGAATGTGACTTAATTTCCCATTCCGCTTCCCAATGGGCGTTCTAACCGCATCAATAATCACCGTTTCCCGCATAGAAGCTCACTCTCCTTCACTTGATTCAGGGTAATACTTAATTTATTCGCTAATGACTGACTTTTTCCTGTTAAAAAATCATTTAATATAGTTTGCAAGTGAGGGCGTGCTTAAAAAGTAACTTTATTTGGCAAGCTAGATATTGCTTAAAAAAATCACTTTGGTTAACGGCGACTATTTATTTTTATAATCGTCTCCCGGTTTGGCGGAGGAAATCGCTTACTAGGAGACTCTTTCTCTTCAATCATGGAAGTACAGTTAGGACAGCGCAATGCCCTAAGGGGAATATCCACAAAGCAGTATGGGCAATTTTTTGATTTCGTGGCTTCAACAGGAATTTTCCGAAGCTTGTTCATTTGAATAATGATTAAATAAGCAGCGAAGGCGATAATGATAAAATGCAGAATGGTTTCAATGAAATTTCCGTACTTTATCATGACCGCACCTGCCTCTTCCGCCTCCGCGATTGTTCGATAATGCCCTCCTGAAAGATTAATATATAGATTGGTGAAATTAACTTTCCCTAAGAAAAGTCCTAAAGGAGGCATCATGATGTCCGACACAAACGAGGAAACAATCTTCCCGAAGGCAGCACCAATAATAACGCCAATCCCCATGTCCACCACATTTCCCTTAACAGCAAATTCTTTAAATCCTTGGAAAAAACTCATATATGGTTCCTACTCCTTTTTAAGGTTTAGTGTCTCTATTCCAAAGTATGAGGTTGTCCATTATTTATATGACTGATTGCATACAAAAAACCACTGAAAAAGTTGTTTAAACACTTTCAGTGGCTTCTACTCCGCACTATATGAATGGATCTATCTCAAATTCCCTACCCTTTTTAGTTTTGAAGTTACATCTATATTGATTTCAACGTCAGGGTAAGTTTCTTTCCAATCTAATGCAGTCCATTCCCGATAATTCATACTATTCCTAACTTCTCTACCAATTCCTAAAGGGTCTACACCAATTTCTTGAAAGTAATTGATTATACTATTTGCTTCCCCGGTAATGTATTCCGAGAGTTTTTCTTCTAAATAATGCTGGTTTTTCTTTTCCATAAGATTTAAATCCCCAGAGTATTCTTCGATGGACATTTCTAACTTCAACTGGAGATGTACAGTAATGGTACCTGCCTCTCCATGATGAACATCTACTTTTTTTTGATTGTTTATGATTGTAACAGTGAAATACGATGGATACTCGTTTTCAGATTCTCCACTGTTCCCTTCAGAGGGGAGGTCAACAGAAAATTCTCCCCCCTTAAAATTATCAAGGAATAATAAAAAGATCTTACTGTTACTGGGGTTTATTCTTCCTTTATACTTATCCCCATTAAATAATGCTAGTCCGTCTAAAATAATTTCTTTCTTTCCTTTTTTTATCATCGGTGCTACTGGGTCAATTCCGTCATCATAATAATCTCGCATAAACAGATGTAACGTTGCATCACTTATATTATAATGATCTATTTCTCTTTGAATCATATATGTTATATAGCGCTCTGTTCTCGGATGAGCTGGATAGTCAATCGTTAAAAGTTCTTTCGGACTGCCATCAACGATAATCACTTTCACCCCTAACCCAACAAAGGGATCCCTAACTAAAGTGTCCATCGGTTTTACTAAGCCCTTCTCTGCCATTTCTTTGCTATATAGTACATTCGTGAGTTGCCCATTGACTAGCTTTCTTTCCGTTCTTCGTTCTAAATACTGTATTGCATTTCGCGGATTCTTTACAACGACAGAATGCACTTCCCTATCTTTTACTGCTTCAGTTGAAACTTGAGGAACACCAATGGTAACCTCAAACTCTCCATCATTTAATTCATATCCGATACTATGAATAAAACCTAATTCTTCAATAATTCGCTCATAGGAACATCCACATACTACTAATGTGATGGATATCAAAAGAAGATGTAATCTTTTAGCCATTACTAGTCTCCTTTTTTACTTTTTGAGAATTTTGAGAAAGTAGAAGGAAATACAATAACGTCGGTAAGGCGAAAGCCAAGAATATATCAACGTAATTTAAATATGTATTCCAAAGAGTTATATCACGATTTAAATTCACAAACGAAGCCGTAACATGGGGTATAGCTAAGGTAAGAAACAACAAAAATGAAGGATTGACTCGCTTAAAAGATTTCTTTTAACATCTCGAATGCTCCCCAGTAATACATCACCTTTGTTACTAGCATCTTTAATACAAAAACACTAAAAATAATATTTTCTAACCTCTCAATAATTGGAGTTTCAATAAACTTCATAATACTAATAAGCGGATAGATAATTGCTTTCAATTGATCAAAACTAAAAAATCCGTACGATACAATACATATTCCAAGGTAGATAAATAATGTAAACGAATGTCCTAAAAAAATACCCTTAAATAATTTCGTTGTCCTTGTAATATAGGGGAACAGGAGTAGAGTAAACTGATATCCTAGAAATCCAGAGAATATTTCCATACTGCCCTTCACCATCTCGGTGTCCCCCTGTAAAATAAAAGGAGTGAATCGTGAAAATTTGAATTCAACTAAATGAAAGCCAAGAAGAAAAATAGTCCATACCGTCAAAATAAAAAACATGGACGAAGCGTGGATGATGCTATGAATTCCTTTTTTTAGTAGTAAGAACGCTAATGTTCCTGTAATCATAAGAAGGAGATTGGATGATACAGTCGTAAAGGCCGTCATTTGGACCATCATCATATATTCTTTTCCGATAAAAATGCTTGTGTGTGACCAGACGAGGGCAATAAGAAAGTAAGCAGGGTAAAGGATATACTTTGGAATGGAACTACTTAAAATTGCAAAGATGGATTGCCCCTCTCCTTTTCGGAAAACTAAAATAATTAGATAAATGTTGGAAAGGGCAAGAAAGTATACAGGAAAAAGAGAAAGCCATCCATTGGTACCAAAGTACTCGGCCGTTATTCTAGCTAAAGAAAATAGCGTTACAGCTGATTGAGTCATATAGATGAGGATGGCAATATTAATATAGTGGACCTCTTTTTTCATTTCTACCATTCCTTATTCCATACTCATGTCGATTTTTTGTTGGACAATTCCTTAGAAATCATATGCTCCTTATACGGTCCCCTAATAACGGTATCTATCCACGCTGTCTTTTTATAAGGAGATATGGGAGCCATGTATGGCTTTTTTAAATTCGACAACCCTGACAAATGTATTACAATCAGTCCGATCCCTATCATCATTCCAAAGTTCCCCAATATTCCAGCTAAAAGAATTAGTACAAAACGAGCAAGCCGCAAGGATGTACTCATTATATAGTTAGGAATAACAAAGGAAGCCAATGCTGATACGGCCACCACAATTATAAGAATGTTACTTGTTATACCTGCATCAACAGCAGCTTGTCCAATAACAATACCTCCGACAATCCCAATGGTTTGCCCAACCTTTGTTGGTAACCTAGCACCTGCTTCTCGTAGTAACTCCAGTGTAAATTCCATAAATAATGCTTCGTAAATTGGTGGAAAAGGTACTTCCATTCTTGAAGTCGCCATGGAAATCAATAAATCCTCCGGTATCATGTCATAATGGTATGTAGCAACTGCAACGTATAAGGGGGTGAAAAATAAAGTAATAAACAAAGCAAAAAACCGGATAATTCTAATGGAAGATGCAATTACCCATCTTTGGTAATAATCGTCAGGAGAATGAAAGAAATCGAAAAAGCCGGTTGGTGCACTAAACATATTAGGACTCCCGTCCACCAAACCGACCACTTTCCCTTCCAACAATTTTGAAACGGCAGTATCAGGCCTTTCTCCTGTTTGGAATTGGGGAAAAATCGAGTTAGGAGAATCGTCAATCAACTGAACTAGCATATTCGTATCTTGGATACCCACAATTTCTAAATTAGATATCCTATTTTCTAACTCTTTTTTTATTTCCAAATCCACTAATTCGTCTACATACAACAAATAAACATCTGTTTTCGTTAATCTCCCTACTTGCATTCTGACAGCTTTTAAATGTGACGTCTTGAGCCTATTTCTTATTAAGGATATATTGGTTACAGCATTCTCTATAAAGGAATCATGAGGACCATTAATAACTGTTTCTGTTTCACTTCTTTCCACAGAACGCACCTCAGGTCCTGATACATTCACTACCCAAGTATGTTCATTAAAAAAAAATTGCTGTTTTGCCACTCAATATTTCTTCAATCACTAATTCCAAATCATTAATCTGTTCAAACGATTTTCTTCGAAACAATCCATTTATTTCTTCTGGATTAACTCTTGTAAGTGGCAAAACGACTTCTCTCTCTAGTTTTTCCTCACTGACCATATGTTCAAAATACAAGATATCACAATCGATTTCAGGATAACGTTGATGAGTTAATGTCACTGCAGAATTCAAAATTTTTTTATTAACGCTTTGTAAACTCGGAATCTCAGGTAAGTGTACTTTTTGAACGGGTAATTTCTAATGAGTTCTCTTTATTCATTAATATCCCTTTCAATTTCTGCCACATAACGATACCATTACCCCTTCAAATTGATTTACATATTATCCTTGTAATCCTTAAAATACGTTTTAAAGTAAAATTTTATTCAATTCTCCGCATCAAAATTAGTTGGCTTTGTTAGTGGACAACCGGGAAGATTGTAGATTTCTGGTTCAAAGTATGCGAGCTTCCTTAAGAAGTAGCAAGTTTCTGTAAAATGATGTTCAATAAAACGGAGGGTCAACCGACTTAATACTTCATCTTTCTTAAACCTTTCCCAAACAGTTGTAACAAAAGCATTTAAGGCAACAATACTTTCCGCTACCTCCCGAGCGAACAATCGTTGAGCCGGAAAACCTGGGTTGGTAAATCGCAAATAATTACGCATATGATGATTTCTTACCATGTGGCTCTGAAATATCTTAATAAACCCATTTGTTTTTTCATGAAGAGGGCCTTCTACAGGATCAAGGTGATTTTGAAGGAGCAAGGCATGACCAAGTTGATCCTCGAGCCATAAATCCATTAAATCAACTAAAGGCAACTCTACTGGTTGCTTCCCTTGAATTAAATACTCTAGTAACCTCAAATATTCTTGATTTTCACCTAAAGTGCCGTTGAAGTATGTTGGAGTTAACTCAATATTAATTTCATTTAAAATACGTAACTGCTGTATATGGCCCTCAAACTGATAATACCCATGTGCTATCGGATGAACTTCTCTTGAAAATTCAGTCATCTCTCTTGATGTAGCAGATAATGATGGGCTAATATTACTTAATTTTTGTCTTAGTGCTTTAAAGCTACTCACATACTGTTTGGCAATTTCAACATACTCCGTTTCTGTAGGAGATAAATAATCCCTTACAAATATTGCGTGATCTTCTAATACCTCAATCCAAAACTGATGTTCCTCCCACACTGTAATAAATGGATTTGTGCTCACTCCATCCCCTCCTTGATTTAATCCCTCTAAACCATTGTATTCGTGTTGAGGAATTTAATAATATATGTTGGCAAATTCTTTAGTAATCTATTGAGAAAGTACATTCGGTTAAAGCTCTCCGTATAGAAACGGAAGTATTGCCTAAAAATAAGAGGAATATATTGTATTTTTCTGCTTGAAGGAGGATTATCTCAAATGGATCATAATGTACATAATTACGAAGGCTTACCGAAATATCCCGAGTCCTACTGGCTCGAGTCCACAAAACAGCAAAGCTTCCCACCTGTAACAGAAGACGCAAAGCATTATGATGTAGTCATTGTCGGAGGAGGTATTACAGGCATCACCACCGGCTATCTTCTTGCTAAAGAAGGAATCAAAACAGCAATCATTGAAGCAACTAGAATAATGAATGGGACAACTGGCCACACGACTGCAAAAATTACGGCCCAGCATAATCTCATTTACGACGAACTAATTCAGCATTTCGGCGAGAGTTTTGCCAAAACGTATTACGAAGCAAATAACAAAGCTCTCGAGTTCATTCGCGCAACCGTAAAAGAGCACAACATCGATTGCCAGTTTGAGGAGAAGGACGCGGTCCTCTACGGGGCGACAGATAAATCCGTCCGTAAACTGGAAAAGGAATACAAAGCGTATCAAAAGCTAGGTATACCGTCAGAATTAACGGAGTCTCTTCCCTTTGATGCTGACGTGCAAAAGGCATTGGTCATGAAAAATCAAGCCCAGTTCCATCCAACTCAGTACTTAAGCGCAATACTAGATCAATTCCTAAACAACGGAGGTACTATCTTTGAAGGGACAACGGCCGAGAGTATTGTAACTGAATCCCAGAGCGGGGAAGACCGGCTCATCATCGATACGCATGATGGTCATACAATTTCTTGTCACAAGGTCCTGTCCTGCTCCCATTTTCCTTTTTATGAGGGAGAAGGCTTTTATTTCATGCGTATGCATCCAGAACGGTCGTATGTGGTGGCGGCAAAAACGGATATTGAATCCCTCCCTGGCATGTATTTGAGTGTGGACAGCCCAAGTCGTTCGGTGAGAACGGTGAAAATAAACGGGGAAACCCACCTCCTCCTTGGGGGAGAAGGGCATAAAACGGGGCAAGGGGAGCCAGAAATGAAGCATTACGAAGCTCTCAAATTTTTCGGCCAAGATGTTTTCCAAGCGACGGAATTCCCTTACCGCTGGTCGGCCCAGGATCTCTATACTCAAGACAACGTCCCTTACATCGGACCCGTGTCTGCTAATGAAACAAATATCTTTGTGGCGACTGGCTACCGGAAATGGGGAATGACCACGAGTACCGTCGCCGCCCATATTCTAAAAGACTATGTACTAGAAAAAGATACACCAGAAATGGAGGTATTCTCCACAGAGCGGTTCCATGCAGACCCTAGCTTAAAGCATTTCTTCAAGGAAAACTGGAATGTGACGAAACAATTTGTGAAGGGCAAGCTGGAACTCACCCGTAAAAAGCCGGAAGACATTCAGCCTGGCGAGGGGGATGTGGTCATTATTAACGGTAATCGCTGTGGCGCGTACCGTGAGGAAGACGGCACCCTCTATTGCGTGGATACGACGTGCAAGCATATGGGCTGTGAAGTGGAATGGAATAGCGGTGACCTTACGTGGGACTGCCCGTGCCACGGCTCCCGCTATGATTACAAAGGAGAAGTGATGGAAGGTCCTGCAAAGGAAGGACTTCGCAAAGTGGAGCCTGATGAGAAGCTAAGTTAATATAGCACCTCTCCCCTCCATCAATGATTAGCCTACAACATTTAAGCAGATGCTTTCTCCATGGCATCTGCTTTTATCGTTTATTCATGACCCCATGTCCATGATACAATGAATGCAAGACGAGATACAGATTGTGTAGACAGGAGGACAATTATTAATGATTCGGGAAAAAATAACAGCCTTCGTTGAAGAGAATCGGGATGAGTTTTTCCAAATAAGCCAGTACATAGGCAATAATCCTGAGCTTGGGAACGAGGAATATAAAGCTTGCAAGGCGTTGACAGAAGCGTTAGTGAAACACGGCTTTACAGTTAAAACAGGAGTTGTGGAGCAGCCGACAGCTTTCGAAGCTTTTTATGACAGTGGGAAGCCAGGCCCTCATATCGGCTATATGTCAGAATACGATGCCCTCCCTGAGGTGGGACATGCGTGCGGCCATAACCTCATTGGCACGATGGGCATTGCCGCCGGGATTGCCTTAAGTAAAGTGGTGGCAGAAACGGGCGGTGCCGTTTATGTGTATGGTACCCCTGCGGAGGAAACTCGCGGTGCAAAAGTGACGATGGCCGACGCAGGCGTATTTGACCATTTGGACGTAGCCATCATGGCTCACCCAAGCAGTTCTTATGTGAAAAGTGGTTCCTCCCTGGCAATGGATGCGATCCAATTTGAATTCCGCGGAAGATCGTCCCATGCGGCGGCAGCACCAGAAGAAGGAATCAATGCCCTCGATGCAGTTATTCAAACCTTCAACAGTATTAACGCGTTAAGGCAGCACGTCACTTCAGATGTGCGCATTCACGGAATTATTACGGAGGGCGGTAAAGCGGCCAATGTGGTGCCTGATTATGCAGTTGCTCAGTTTTACGTGCGCGCAAAAAAACGGAAGAACTTAAATAAAGTAGTGGAAAAAGTGGTGGCATGTGCTGAAGGTGCCGCAGTTTCAACAGGGTCGAAGCTGTCCATTTCCAATTACGAATACTCTTACGACGATATGATCACAAACGAAGTCTTATCTGATATGTTTACGGAAAACTTAGTGGAGTTAGGTGTTAAGCCTGAGGATATTGGTGAAAAAGCAGGTGGCGGATCGTTGGATATGGGAAACGTTAGTCAACGGGTACCATCCATTCATCCGTATATTAAAATCAGCGAGACACCAATTATCGCTCACACCCATGAATTCCGGGAGGCATCTTTAAGTAAGCGGGGATTTGAAGGAATGGTCCTTGCAGCAAAGGTTATGGCCTTAACCGGATATGATGTGTTGACTGCTCCAGAGTTGCTGGAAAAAATTAAAGAAGAGTTTAATAACAACAAGTTTTAGAAAAAAGCTATTTTAACGTTGATTGTTGATTTTCTCTTCAGGAACTCCCTTTCTGCGTACAACGCCTATAAATATGAACAATAGCCACTAACATAAGCTAGAAAAAAGTCTGCCTAAACCAGGGTTAAACCCTAGGGGAGGCAGACTTTTTTTCTACCATGACCAAAGCATCGTATTCAAGCAACTTTACTTGCCATAGCACCTACAACCTTACTTAATAGAAAATATTTTTCACCAAAACTACTTTAACCTTATTCCTTACGTCCCAAGAGTGATTGCGCTTACAGTTTTTCCGAAGAGTGACCATATTGCAGAAACCCTTCACACAACAGGCTTTTTTAGGGTTGTAAAAACCATTGGCAAAGACTATAATGTCTTTTATATATAAACACATGTGCGCGTAGGATAAACAAAAGAGAGGGAGAGAGTGGAATGGCAGAAAAGGTATCCGTTGGTTTACTTGGCCTTGGGACAGTAGGGAGTGGCGTGGTCGAAATCATTGACCATCACCAGGATAAACTCATGCATCAAGTTGGTTGCCAAGTGAAAATCACAAAAATATTAGTAAGTGATGTAAACAAAAAGAGAGATGTATATTTAAACGGGTCTAGGCTGACGACGGACGCCTACGAGATTATTAATGACCCTAATATAGATGTGGTTATTGAAGTAATGGGCGGTGTGGAAGAAGCACGGGGATATATTCTTGATGCCTTAAAGAACGGAAAGCATGTTGTTACGGCGAACAAAGACCTAATGGCTTTGTATGGAAGCGAGTTGCTGGCTGCTGCTGTAGAAAATGGCTGTGATTTGTTTTACGAAGCCAGTGTTGCAGGTGGGATTCCTATCTTACGTAGTTTAGTAGAAGGGCTTTCCTCTGATCGTATTAAAAAAATGATGGGAATTGTGAACGGAACAACAAATTATATTTTAACGAAAATGTCCCAGGAAGGGCGGGAGTACGAAGAGGTTTTAGCGGAAGCTCAAGCGCTGGGCTATGCAGAAGCAGATCCTACTTCAGACGTGGAAGGCCTTGATGCTGCAAGAAAAATCGTTATCCTTGGTACACTTGGTTTTTCCATGAAAATAGATCTTGAGGATGTTCGTGTGGAAGGTATTTCGCAAGTTTCTAAGGAAGACTTGGAATACGGCAAACAGCTTGGCTATGAAATGAAGCTAATTGGCCTGGCTAATCGCACTGGCGATAAAGTGGAAATTAGCGTTCAGCCAACCTTCGTACCTGTGAGTCACCCCCTTGCGTCCGTCCATAATGAATTTAATGCTGTTTACGTTTATGGGGAGGCAGTCGGTGAGACCATGTTTTACGGTCCTGGGGCAGGAAAGCTGCCAACTGCCACCGCTGTCGTTTCCGATTTGGTAGAGGTTGTGAAGAACATGCGCCTAGGTGTCAACGGCAACAGCTTTATTTTGCCACAGTTTGAGAAAAAGTTGAAAACTGCTGACGAGATTACGGCGAAATACTTTTTGCGAATACACGCAACGGATCAACCTGGCACTTTTGCCGCGTTAACGAAATTGTTTGCGGAGGAGAAGGTGAGTTTAGAAAAGATTTTACAACTCCCTATGAAAAATAAAGAGGCAGCAGAGATCATCATCGTTACCCACCAAGCAACGAAGCGTGCCTATGACAATGTGGTTAGTAGATTACGAGATTTAGAAGTGGTGGATCAATTAGCAAGTAGCTACCGTGTAGAAGGAGAGGATGTTTCATGAGATGGCGGGGGTTATTACAGGAGTATAGGGAATTTTTGCCAGTAACGGAGGCCACTCCCCTCGTTTCCTTACAGGAAGGAAATACGCCACTCGTTTTTTTAGAGAGGCTGTCAGAAGCGTGGGGAATTGAGCTTTATGCTAAATACGATGGGGCCAACCCGACTGGCTCCTTTAAGGACCGGGGAATGGTGATGGCAGTGGCGAAAGCGAAGGAGGCCGGGAGCGAAGCGATTATGTGTGCCTCCACTGGGAACACTTCCGCTTCTGCTGCAGCCTACGCTGCTCGTGCAGGCTTGCGGTGTGTCGTCGTTATTCCTGATGGAAAAATCGCAATGGGAAAGTTGGCACAGGCGGTCATGTACGGGGCAGAAATTTATGCCATAAAAGGGAATTTTGACAATGCTTTGGCGATGGTTCGAAAGTTGAGTGAAGTAGCACCCATTACGCTGGTGAACTCCGTTAACCCTTTTAGGATCGAAGGGCAAAAAACAGCAGCCTTTGAGGTGTGTGACCAGTTGGGGGGCGTTGCACCGGATGTGTTGGCATTGCCTGTGGGGAATGCCGGTAACATTACGGCATATTGGAAAGGTTTTAAGGAATATGACGTTGTGAAGGGCTCTGGTCTGCCGGAAATGCGTGGCTTTGAAGCGGAAGGGGCGGCGGCAATTGTGCGCGGTGCTGTTATTGAGGAGCCGGAAACGGTGGCAACAGCGATCCGGATTGGTAACCCTGCCAGTTGGAAAACTGCTGTTGCGGCAGCAGATGAATCTGGAGGCATGATCGATGAAGTTAGTGATAAGGAAATTTTAGAAGCTTATAAATTGTTGGCTCGGTCGGAAGGTGTTTTTGCAGAACCTGCATCATGCGCTTCCATTGCCGGTGTTTACAAACAGGTTTTATCAGGGGAAATCAAAAAAGGTTCCCGGATCGTTGCCGTGTTAACGGGGAATGGCTTAAAGGATCCAAATTGCGCCATTGACTCGGTTGGCGTGAAGCCGGTGGTACTGCCGAACGAGGAAGAGGCGGTTTTCGATCATATATTGGGGCGTGTGAAACAATGAACCGGGGGCAAGGACGAGGCGTGGCGTTTACAATTACCGTTCCTGGTAGTACAGCCAACTTAGGCCCTGGCTTTGATTCGGTGGGTTTGGCGGTAGATCGTTATTTAACGTTGCACGTGGAAAGAGCTGATCAGTGGCGATTTATTCCGTTGTCGGCAGGTTTGGCAGGGGTACCGTCTGGGAAGGAAAATCTCGTTTATGAGGTGGTGGCGGCTGTTGCTAAGGAGTATGGCGGTGGAGCTTCGTTGCCCCCTTGTGAGGTGCGAATGGAAAGTGAAATTCCCATGTCCCGTGGCCTCGGCAGTAGCGCCTCTGCCATCGTGGCAGGTGTTGAATTAGCTAACGAGCTGTTAGGTCTGGAATTATCTGCATCGGAAAAAGTGAGGTTTGCAAGTTTATGGGAGGGCCACCCTGACAATGTGGCTGCCTCTATATATGGTGGGTTGGTCATTGGCAGCCATCGGGAAGATGGAACGGATCTTGTGTTTGGCGGCTATCCAGAGGTAGAAATGGTGGCGGTGGTGCCTAGGTACGAACTGAAAACCTCCGCTTCAAGGGGGCTCTTGCCTGATCAGATTGGGTTGAAAGATGCAGTTCAAGCCAGTAGTGTTAGTAATGTGTTGGTTGCGTCGTTATTGCAAGGTCGTTGGGATATTGTCGGTAAAATGATGAGCCGGGATTTATTTCATCAACCTTATCGGGTGGGAGTTATTCCAGAGTTGAAGTTGGCGATGGAGATTGTTGAGTTGGTTCGTGGCGAAGGCTGTGGTAAGGCTGGTGTCGATGAGGTGAGTTCTGCGACAGGGGATTTTGCGGTGAATGCACATCGGGATACACTTCGAGGGCTACCTATTTACGGTGTTGCTTTAAGTGGGGCTGGACCGGTTGTAATGTTTTTTGCCCCTACTGGAGAAGGGCAGAAAGTCAAGGAAGCTTTAGAGAGCGTTGGAGTTTATGGTGAACATGACTTGGAGGTTCTAAAGGTAGACAGAAAAGGGGTTTCGGTAAATTTAATTGTAACTTCGGCGGAAGCTTAATTACCTTAGGCTTACGCCTTTTTGGTTTTTGTAGGTTTTGTGTTGAGGGAGGAGGCTGTTATTGCTGGGGGCTATTCGACGCCCAAATGCGGAATTGAGCGCTTCTATACCGCTTTTCGCGACGGTTCCATCCTCCAAATGCGGAATTGAACTCCCTTATCCCGCCCTTCTCCCCAATTCCATCATCCAAGAATTCAATTGATTCCCTCCACAAATAGGGCTGCCGGCAAGCGGCAGCCCCACAACACACTTTTATAACTTAAACGAGCTCTTCAGCTCTACAATTCGGTTAAACACAAGCTTACCGCCGTCAGCAACAGCACCTGACATCTTAGGATCCACATTAAAGTACCCGTGACGGAAGAACTGGAACTTGTCACCGCCCTTAGCATCGACCATGTTGGGCTCCACAAACCCTTTGCCACTTCCAACGACTCAGGATTGATCTTATCTAGGAAATCGTCCCCGCCCTTTTCATCCAAAATCAAGGAATCATACAAGCGAATTCCGCTTCCTTCGCCTGCGTTGCTTCCACCCAATGCAACGTCCCTTTCACCTTTCGGCCAGTAAAGCCAGTACCACTCTTCGTTTCTGGGTCGTACGTACAACGCAATTCAACTACATTGCCTTCTACATCCTTAATGACCTCATTACACTTAATGAAGTAAGCATGCTTCAAACGAACCTCATTTCCTGGGAACAGACGGAAATATTTTTTTGGCGGATTCTCCATGAAATCGCTTTGCTCAATGTAAATTTCGCGGCCAAATGGAATTTTTCGCATACCCATCTCTTCGTTCTCAGGGTTCACTTCCGCATCAAGCCACTCCACTTCCCCTTCAGGATAGTTCGTAATAACCACCTTTAACGGATGCAACACAGACATGGTACGCGGTGCCTTCATCTTCAAGTCTTCACGGATGAAATGCTCCAGCATACGCACATCTACCGTATTATCAGATCGAGCAACACCAATCTCACGGCAGAACTGCTTGATCGCTTCTGCAGTAAAGCCACGGCGACGCATTCCAGAAATAGTCGGCATACGGGGATCATCCCAGCCATCAACATAGCTTTCGTCCACAAGCAATTTCAACTTCCGCTTACTCATAATCGTATTCGTTAAGTTCAAGCGAGCAAACTCAATTTGCCGAGGTGTCGCTTCCATCTCACACTGCTCCACGACCCAATTATAAAATGGGCGTTGATCCTCAAACTCCAACGTACATATAGAGTGGGTCACCCCTTCAATGGCATCCTCTAACGGATGAGCAAAGGCGTACATAGGATAAATGCACCACTTGTCTCCCGTATTATGATGGGTCGCATGGGAAATCCGATAAATCACCGGATCACGCATATTAATGTTCGGCGATCCCATATCGATTTTTGCCCGAAGAACCTTCTCTCCGTTCCCAAACTCACCGTCACGCATGCGCTCAAACAAATCAAGATTCTCCTCCACGGAGCGATCACGATGCGGGCTCTCTTTCCCAGGCTCCTTCAACGTCCCCCGGTAGGCACGAATCTCCTCTTGCGAAAGATCATCCACATAGGCCAAGCCCTTCTTGATCAAAAGCACCGCCCGCGCGTACATCTCATCGAAGTAATCGGAGGCAAAATGCAAGCCGTCCCACTCATAACCAAGCCACTCAATATCCTCTTTGATGGAATGGACGAACTCCGTATCCTCCTTCACCGGATTCGTATCATCAAAACGAAGATTCGTACGGCCGCCAAACTCATCGGCCAACTCAAAATTCAGGACAATCGACTTCGCATGCCCAATATGTAAATACCCATTCGGCTCTGGCGGAAATCGGGTCACAATCTCCTCATGCTTCCCCTCAGCCAAATCCTCCCGTACAATATGCTTAATAAAATTCGAAGAACTATTTACCTCACTCATCAGTCAATCCAACCTTTCTCAAACAAACACATTTATATGTTGTTATATCATAAAAATCTTATTATATCTATTAAACATAGACAAAACCACTTTTTCTTTTGGAAAACATCATTACCGCTTACCCTACCTTTGTTTTTCCAAAAATAAACCTGACTCCCTAGCACGTTCATCCGCAAACCACCTAAGAACAGTATAGGTGCAAATGAGCTGCAGTTATTCACAGGAAACCATAAAAGCAAAGAATTCTCCCTATTCGTAAAAATGTCAGACAACTTTGTCAATATTGTGTCTGAGTAAGATCCAATACGAATTATTCATTCCCATTTAGTATAATAGAAGTATATAAATATAGCCCTCCCTTCTATCTTTATTTAAAAGGGAATTTTTGAGTTTCTAGTCTTAAATGTCTAATTATGTGCGTTCCAATTATTATTGTTATATATTTACGTTTTCTCTCCAAGAAGGAGGCGGCAAATCATGAATGAGACCATCGAGTTAAAAGGTTTTTTCAATGTAAACCAAAGCGTCACAAAAGAAATCAAAGAAAAGAATGTATGGCGAATCTTTTATTTGTCTGGAATTATGACAATCGTCCACATTGCTTATATCCTTTCATTTTCCTTCAATCAACCTACCATGGAAAGTACCTACCTTGAAAACTGGGCTCAGTTTGTGATTTTGTCCCATTCTATTATGTTAGTCGTCGTTATTTTTCTATGCTTTCTATCTTTTTATATGTTAAAAAAGAAAAAAACAACTAGTTTCTTCACGTTGATAATGACAGAAGTAACAGCTATTTTATATTTACTTTTTGGTGTTAGTGTAACCGCCGCATCACAAGGAGCAATCTCTAGCGTTACACCGTTTCTCCTAACGGCTATTGGCGTTTCCGCAATCCTACTTATCCCGCCATTTGTAGTTCTAATAAACTTTTCCATTATTTATGTTATTTTTTATGTAACTATTGATGCCTATCAGTTAGCTCCAGAGATCATTCTTTCTTCACACTTAAACGCTTTTACAAGTGTAGCCATCAGTATTGGACTGGCCCATGTTTTATGGAAAAACGTAGTTACGCAAATGGAACAAAGACATAAAATTGAAAAACAGCATGAAGTGTTAGAAGCAGCAAATAAGCGCTTGGATTTTTTAGTGACGTATGACCCCCTTACAAAATTGTATAACCGGATGAAGTTCATGGACATTGTTAACGGGGAAATTTCTAACATGAAGAGGAATGGCTATGAAGGAAGTATTATTATCTTTGATCTAGACAATTTCAAAAATATTAATGATCAGTTTGGCCATCCCATAGGTGACAAGGTTCTTCAGGAGGTTGGTCAAATTATTATTAATAATATTGGTGAGAAAGATTCGGCCGCTAGACTAGGTGGAGAAGAATTTATTATTTTATTACGACAACAATCGGTCGAAGAAAGCGTAATTACAGCTAATCGACTTAGGGAAAAAATCGCAACATTACCTTTGAAGACAGAGACGGATGCTACTGTGCAAGTTACGGCCAGTTTCGGTGTCGCTCCTTTTATCCCTACAGGAGACGACCCTTTTCAAACAAGCTACAGCGAAGCAGACAGGGTTATGTATATTGCTAAGACTCAAGGTGGTAATAGGGTTGAAGCAATACCATTTATTTTGACACCTTCTTCCTAGAAGGTGTTTTTTGTTTGGTTGCGTTTCCTATACTAAGTTTCCTTTACTGTTGTTTACCCCTCCAACTTACCCCTGCTTTTTTCCAGTCATGATTCCTCTTGTAGCACATATATTTTATAGTCATGACTATGGAGGTGTTGATATTGGCTAAAACCTTTCGTGATGAAGCATTATTTGAATTGAATTTTTGGCTGCAAGTGTTAGGTGATCATGGGAGATTTATTTATGATTCCTTATCGCCTGGTGAAACGGAATATGTAGAGACGGCAGACTATTTTATAAAAAAATATGATTCGATGCTAGCTGAAGCACGGCAAGGTCCTGTTGGAGAAAACTTGATGTCACTACTGAAACGGGCGAATGAAACTACCCATGAACTTAGAAAATTAAAGCTGGCAATCATTCGTGAGCAATTAACTGGCAACATAAAAATCACTCTCCCACCTACGTTTTTGAATCATATGGTGAATGAGTTAGAAGAGGCATTGAGGTTGTTTTCCTTTCTCGTGAAGGGAGAAATTCCCGAGGAGGTACACCCGCTCCATCACGATTTAGTTTGGCTGTTAGATGCAGCCGGACACGCTGGTGCCATTAACGACAATTTAGACCATGTGGAAGCTGAACTTAAAGAAAAAAGTCACAAATTTACGAAGGAGTGGGAAGACTTTTACTTTAAAGCAGTTGAACTGGCTGGCTACTTACGGGCCAATGTGACGTATTTCCCTGCTCTATCCAAGTTCCATAAAGATATTGAGTTGGAAATGGAAATTTTTAAAACTTTTCTGCGGGAACTGGAGGAAATGCGGTTGAATAAGGAAGCGTTAGGTGTCCTTTCACCCTTAATGGCTGATCATATGGCCAGGGAAGAGTGTTATTACTTAATGAAACTCGCTGAAACTACGGAGCTTAAGCCGCCAAAGTGTGACCCGACAAAACCTCGGACGGAAGTGTAAGGCAAGGTTATTTGTTGACGCTCATTGTATATCGCTTAATGACAATTGATGAGATTGCCTAGATTGCTTTGGGCAATCTTTTTTGTTGTAGTCTGGGAGGTGGGGTTTGAGTACGACGTGTAATTTGCGATTAAATTAGTTTGGCTTTGCAATTTTTGCTTTAAGACACAAAATTGGCGATTTGACTTTGTTTCACGTCGTAATCTCAGCTTTACGACGTATAATCAGATTCTTCGGTTTGGTTTCGCGTCGTAATCGAGCATCCACGATACATTCCTCGCACTACGACTATCTTTTGACATTCCTTCTCCCCCCCCTTTCTTTTGCATAATTTGTGATGATTGGCAGAAATTATGAACAATCAATGCAGAAAGGGGTATGGGAACATGAAAAAACGTTGGTGGATAATTGGCGGAGTCCTTGTCGCTCTTCTGATTGCCATTTTTACGGTTGAATTTGAGTATGCTTATGTCCCTGAGCAAGAGGATCTTCTCAATGATATTTACGACTCCTTTAGGGGTTATGACCTATGGGGCGAACGAATTCCAATGGACACAGCGAACAACATGATTCATTCCAAAATTAAAAGTCATTCCCTGTCCCCTGACGAAGGGGCTGTTCGTGTGGATGACGAGTTCCTAGCGTTTGGCCGAGACCAGTTTTACCGAGAAACCTTTAATAACGAGGAGTATTTAACAGAAATTCTTGGTGTGCTAGATGGAGGGATAACCCTTCCCGCCATGACAATGGCGATTTTAAAGCAAAAGCTGTCTGGAGAGCCTACAAGCAATCTTAAAGTAAAGCTTGCCAAAGATGTGACGATTGGTGATCGAGTTTTAAAAAAAGGAGAAGTGATTGATACGGGGCTCGATTTACCGAAAGGGGCCTTAGCTCCTATCGGCATGCCCATCAGCTATGAGAGTGGCAAAATTCGAACTGGCGTTAGCTGCGCTGCCTGTCATGCGACCATCGATGATCGGTCGGGAAAAATTGTGGAGGGTGCTCCCAATGCAGACTTCGATGCTGGCATGCTCTTAGCGTTGGCACCTAACTCGACTGCTTTTTTCCCAAACACAGAAGTGGAAGTGATTGAGAAGTTTGTTAACGACAATTCTGCCTACGTGAATGCCAGCGAAGGTGGACAAGAGGCGCTGCCTGACCCTGCAGCCATTGAAGCTGAGGTGGACAAAACGTTGGCCAGCTGGCCGAAAGGGAATTTCGATTCCACCATCGACCTGGTAAGCAACCCAACACAAATACCAGATTCTTTTACTCTAGAGGACCATCCATACGGCTGGAATGGGTTTGCTGCAGTCGGACCATTTCATGGACTAAGTTCATTAAACAACAACGTTCATGCACAAAACTCCGACTTGTTGGCTCAATTCGAACAGAGCAACGAGCTTTTTGACATTGATAAGGAAGTGTATATAGGAACAATCTTACAAAATGCACCTAACCGAAGGTACAGATATGACCCTGACAGTGGCGAGAAGCCTTCTGAGTTTTTTGCTAGTATTGACGAAGACCCCGAGGTACCTGGGGTGAATGAGATGGTCAAGCCTCCCCACTTTCCAAACATTTCGTTGTTTTCACCAAACGGGACGGTAGTTAACTCCCCTGGATTTAAGTTTGCCGAGCAGATTAACGGCATGTCTGCTTTTCAGAATGCGCTACGCCCGCCAATGCCTGAAGAGGTGGATTTAGTCAGTGCGGAGGCAGGACGGGAAGTGTTTGATCGGGCTGGCTGTTCTTCTTGTCATGCGGGGCCAGGGTATACGAATAACAAAGTGGTGCCTGTAGAGAGAGTAAAGACAGAGCCATCAAGGGCAAAAGCTTTCGAAGATTCGGTAAAAATGATGGACACCTCCTGGATTTATTCGTTCGATACGCCCGTTCCGATTCCAAAAGGGGCTAAAAAATTGAAGGTGCCGACGATGCATTTGGAGGAGGAACAATTGCGCCTAGTGCTAGCCCAAGGAAATGAAGGCGGCTACAAGGTGAAAGGCTTGATCGGTTTAGCTTGGTCTGCACCATATTTGCATGATGGCGGTGTCGCTGTCGGACCAGATTTGGAGAATGATTTAGGCATACCTGGGACACTGCGAAAGGCAGTGAAACCGGATCCGGTAAACAGCTTGCGGGCATTGATTGACAGGGAATTAAGGCAAAAGGTGATTGAAGCAAACCGAGCGGATCCTCGTTTGGCCGATGTGCATGTAACTGGCGAAGGTCATGAGTTCTGGGTCGACGAGCAAGCAGGGTATACGGAAGAAGAAGTAGAAGCGATTATCAATTATTTGATGTCGTTGACGGAGATTGAGGATCAGGAGTAAGTAACGATTGGCTTGGGGTTGTTGAAAAATGGTAATTAAGGAGCTCAGTTTAATGAGCTCTTTTTTTGTTTGTTGGTTTTTGCTTTTTGGGAAACTCGTTTCTGTGATTTCATCATGCTTTTTAAGTTCATTGAACGGGTCTATCTACTCGTTTTTCCAGAGTCATCGCCATTTCGCGTTCATTGAACGGCTCTACCTACTCGTTTTTCTAAAATCATCAGCATTTTACGCTCATTGAACGGGCCTATCTACTCGTTTTTCTGCTTTTGTCTTATTTCCCTTTCATTGAATAGCTCTATCTATTCTTTTTTACAAAAACATCATTATTTGATGTTCTTGAAGGCCACCTACTCCTTCACAAACCCTCACCAAACTCAAAGACTATTATATTTTCAATACAGAAAACACAAAAATCTTGTTAAAATATTCCTATAGGAGTGTGTCATTTCAATCTGGAAAAATATACACCACCTTTTTTTGCCAGACTCGATAGGACAAATCTGAAAAGGGGAATGATCTAAAATGCCATACGTAAACATTAAAGTAACGAAGGAAAAAAACGCCGGTCACACCTGAACAAAAACAACAGCTTATTGAAGGGGCGACGAAGCTCTTGCAAGACGTCCTTGGCAAGAATCCACAAACAACGGTTGTTGTCATTGATGAAGTAGACATGGACAATTGGGGAATTGGTGGGGAATCCGTTACCACTAGAAGAGCAAGGGGCCAATAAAACAGGTTACCATGTAAAAGATTGAGATCTTCTTGCCCACCTAAAGCAAGCACGCCTGTATTTTCCTATTGATTTTACTGTGATTTATGTTAAAGTAGTTTAGTTAGCGGAGTTCGAAACCATCCTCCGCTTTATAAATAAAAACTAGGGAGATGATTTTTTATGAAAAACTCAATCGGTTTCAACGAGGCGCAGTTAAATAAGCTTGTGCTACTGGCGGGGATCTTCTTTACGGCCTTACTAGTATCGAATGTAATCTCAGCCAAGTTGTTCGACATTGGCGGCATCGTCCTTACGGCAGGGATTCTCATGTATCCTTTGACGTTCTTAATTTCCGATGCTATCGCTGAAGTTTACGGAAAGGCCATTGCAAAGAAAGTCATTATTATAGGTTTAGTGATGAACGTATTAATGATTGGCTTCTTCTATTTAGCCATTTCACTTCCACCTGCAGGCTATTGGCCGATGCAAGGAGAATTTGAAGCAATCCTTGGTGCCGTTCCGAGAATGGTTGCCGCGTCACTCATTGCTTACTTTATTTCGCAAATGTTTGATGTGAACTTGTTCCATAAACTAAAGGAAAAAACGCAAGGGAAGCATCTATGGCTTCGTAACAACGGAAGCACGATGGCAAGTCAGTTGCTTGACTCTACGATCTTTATTTTTATCGCGTTCTATGGTGTCATGCCTTTATCTGCATTGTTTGCCATGATCGGGACACAATATTTGGTAAAATTAGCAATTGCTGCAGCCGATACACCGTTCATTTACTTGACTGTACGTTGGTTGAGGGGCAGCAACAGCGAAACCACCATTAGCAGTAAGGAGGCAGCAGCAAATGTCTCATAATGAGAAGCATAGTCGTCATGATGAAGTGTCCTTGCTTGGTGAAGCAGGCGTTCAATATAACTTTGAATATAATCCGGATATCTTAGAGGCCTTTGAAAATCGTCACGAATACCGAGATTACTTTGTAAAATTCAATTGCCCTGAGTTTACGAGTCTTTGTCCAAAAACAGGCCAACCTGATTTTGCAACGATTTATATTAGCTACATCCCAGACAAGAAAATGGTCGAAAGTAAATCTTTGAAGCTCTATCTTTTCAGCTTCCGTAACCACGGTGACTTTCACGAGGATTGCATGAACATCATCGTGAATGATCTGGTAAAACTTATGGACCCTCGCTATATTGAGGTTTGGGGAAAATTCACGCCCCGCGGTGGCATTTCCATTGACCCATATGTTAACTACGGTAAGCCTGGTACGAAATATGAGCAAATGGCCGAGCACCGGATGATGAACCACGATTTGTATCCGGAAACCATCGATAATCGGTAAGGATTTTTTGGAAAAATAAAGCAGCAACCGTTATGATAAGGTTTGCTGCTTTTTTGTATCTCCTCTGCCGTCGTTTTCTATTGTTGAACTGCTATTGCTAATTACGTCTCCATGGCTACTTTCTGCCTCAGGAACTCCATTGTCCAACAATAAGTTTCGAACTTTCCCCACTTCGTTTTTATCCAAAAGAAAAACACTATTCCTATCAAAAATTCCATTACTCGGCTTAAAAATCACTTCAGTATAATCGCTGGAGTTCTCAAACATACCGTAACCGAGGCTTCCCATTTTCACAGGCTCAATTGAAAAGTACTTAAGCTTCTCCCATTTGAAGAATCTTTCATCTAGATAGATACCTTCGTTCATGATTAAAAAGCTTGGTATTTTATTAAAGGATAATGTATTGATAGCTATAACCAAAAATATGAAACTTGTCGTCCAAAGAATGCTTTCATAAATGATGGATATCGCAGACACAACAGTAAAAATAACAAAAAACATCACAACTAACAAGCGCTTTTTCTTCCATACCTTCAAATGAATACTCACTGGCTCCATTTTACCTAAGGATGTTATCATATCCGTTGCAGGCTTGCCATTTTGTGGGTACTGCGCTTCACTGGAAGCGGCAATCAGCCGTTTTCCTCGAATATAATTATAGATCAAGAGCATTAGGGACAAACCAATAACAAATTTTGAAAAACAATCTCTCCGATCATCAAATTCCCCCAATAGTAAGTCATCGTTACATAATATATTCTAACCCCAAGTGGAAATTCCTTCCTGAAATAAGAAAACCCCCTTTCACCTGTAAAAAGGGGTGAAAGAGGGGTTACTTTATTTTTCCACAGACGGAGCAAGAACTGGCTGGGCCTGCTTGTAGACCGCCTTCGATAAAAGGGTCTGCATGATGAGGAACATGCCACCGATAGTCCAATAGAGCGGTAATGCCGCTGCCATGTTAAAGGAGATGAAGCCCATGAACACAGGCATCATATAGCCCATTACTTTCATGATCCCTTCCTGGCCAGGTTGCACGGTCATACCAATTTGTGAAACTTTAAATTGTACGAAATAGACGAGCGTTGCCAAAATAGGCAGGATGACATCTGGTTCCCCTAAGTTGAACCAGAGAAACGAATGCTCGGCAATTTCTGGCGTCCGCATAATCGCCCAGTAAAAGCCCATTAGAATCGGCAGCTGAATCATCATGGCAGGCATCCCATGGATGAAATGGGATTGAAATTGTGCTTTTGGTATAAGCCCATCATTTCCTTCTGCATTTTTTGTTGAGATTCCTGATCCTTTTTATCCTTAAACCTTTCCTGGATTTCTTTCATTTCCGGCTGAATTACGGCCATTTTTTCCCGCATGGTCATTTGCGATTTATACTGCTTCATCATGAGCGGCAGCAACGCAAAGCGAATAAGTAAGGTCATGACGATAAGGGATATACCGTAATCCCCAAATATCCCTGCAAAAAATTTGATGGAAAAGGAAAATGGGTAAACGACGTAATGATTGAAAAATCCAGCTGTGTTTGCGTCAATTGGTTCGTTCGTGGCCCCACATCCAGTTAATGTTACTACTACTAGTCCGATTAAAAGGAAAATACCATACCTTTTAAAGAAGTTGAATACAGATTTGTTTTCCATTGTTGTCCTCCTCGATATCTATCTGTAATGATTGCCTTCGAGGAGAAAAAATAATCTGCATCGTCTTCAGGAGCTTCCTTTCGCTTCACAATTCGCGTGAGGAAATTTTGTTTTTCCACCAGTTCTTCCGTCACTTCTGTTTCTGTGGTCGAAACGGCAGTGACCGCCTGGAGGCTGTTGTTTACACGGTGTCGTCGGCTGACCGTGTAATCCTTGGCCATCCCATCCACAAGCTGTGCGGCGATAATCGTTAACACGATACTCATGGAAAAAAGTATTGGCACTAAATCATTGGAAAACTCGAATATCATCTGTACTCTCACCTCCTTTAATAGGTTTAGGTTTGTCCTAGGGTCTGATCCAAAATCTCCGTTTCTAAGATTTTGGATCAAAGCCTATGCAATGAGCGTAGCGTCCGCAATTTTTTTAAGAGCTGACAGGAGAGGGTTTCTCCTGTCAACGAGGCGCGAGGGAAGCCATTGCCATAGTACTTCAAACAAGCTCTTCTAAATAAGTATATATATCATCGTTTATTAGATGGGAATTGTCAAAGAATATTTTATTCCAGTTACTATGCATCCTAGCCAATAGTGTGAACAACATATACTTGATATGCAAAAATCTCTTTTTTCACAATCTTCACCATAGTTTTGTGCCCTTATGGGTAGTTTGTGGATTGCCTACTCTGAGTCTTTCTGACAAGATGAAAACTCATGTATTTTTCTTAAAGGCTCTGTTAGTGGATAATGTTGATTTTGGATATACGTTGATTTTGCGAAAGGAGCGAGACTCCTCGAAAATGCTTACACATTTTCTTCGTGCGTGGGCCATTTCGAGGAAGCATCTCAAAGTCCTGCGGGAAAAGCAACGGCTGAAGACCCCGCAGGGACGAGGAGGCTGAAGCGTTGCCCGCGGAAAGCGAGCTCCTGTAGCAAAAATCAACAACAAAGACTAACAGAGCTTAATTATTACTATCCATAAGGATACTCTTTCTTCCGTAAAAAATAAATTAATCGTTGACAAATCTGGGGAAGTTTTAATTTTCAGAATCCAAGTTCCCGTTTTTTGAAAAATCTAATCATTTTTCAGCTTTTACGGTAATACGTTTCCCTAAACACTTTGTTTTTAGTATAATGAATGAATACTCAGTCATTTTAGGTTATTCAATTTAAGGGGGAATCGAAATGGGTGGATGTGTGGCTTTATTTCAACCATTAAAACTGAAAAACATCACTTTCAAAAATCGGGTCATCATGGGCTCCATGCACGTTGGCTTAGAAGGTTTAGATGAAGGAATTGAACGATTAACGGAGTTTTATCGACTACGGGCGGAGCATCAAGTTGGTTTAATTGTTACTGGTGGTGCCGCTGTTAATAGAGAAGGAAGCGGCGGCTTGGATTTTATGTCCATTTATGAAGAGGAGGATGTTTTGCGGTGGAAACCCTTAACAAATGCCGTTCACAATGAGGGAGGAAAAATTGCCTTGCAGCTGTTTCATGCCGGCCGCTACGCCTATAAAGCATTGAATGGCGTGGACCCTGTAGCTCCATCCCCTATTCGCTCGCCTATTAACCCTGATACGCCTGTTGCTCTAAGTGATCCTGATATTAAGAGGACAATTATTGATTTTGCAGAAGGGGCTAGGCGGGCAAAGGAAGCTGGCTTTGATGCGGTGGAGATTATGGGTTCTGAAGGCTATTTAATTAACCAATTTGTCTCCCCTGTCACGAATAAACGAACGGACCAATGGGGAGGGAGCTTTGAAAAGCGGATTGCCTTCTCTCTGGAGATTGTTAAAGCTGTCAGAAAAGCCGTTGGAAATGATTATCCGGTCCTTTTCCGCATGTCTGGCCTTGATCTAATTGAAGGAAGCACCACCGAAGAAGAAACTCTTCGGTGGGCTCAGGAGTTGGAAAAGGTGGGGGTTGATCTATTAAATATTGGAATAGGTTGGCATGAATCACGGGTTCCTACCATCTCAATGAAGGTTCCAAGAATGAATTTTGTTCCTGTTGCAGAAGAAATAAAAAAACATGTAGAGGTGCCTGTTGTTGCAAGCAACCGCATCAATGATCCTATAGCAGCCAACAAACTATTGGAAAAAGGGACAGTCGATATGATTTCCATGGCCCGGCCTTTTCTGGCAGATCCAGCCATTTTGACGAAAGCAATGGAGGAACGATTTGAGGAAATTAATACATGCATCGCCTGTAATCAAGCTTGCCTGGATCATGTTTTTGAAGGATTGCCTGCATCTTGCCTTGTTAATCCTGAAGCAGGACGAGAAATGGAGTTACCACTGATTAAAGTCTCCCAGCCAAAAAAGTTGGTAGTCATTGGAGCCGGACCGGCGGGCTTGGAAACGGCCCGGGTTGCTGCAGAACGGGGGCATGACGTTACCCTTGTGGACGATAAAGAAGAAATCGGAGGTCAGCTCAATTACTCAAAACGCATTCCTGGCAAACAAGAGTTTTATGAAACATTACGATACTATCAAGTACAGTTAAAGCGCTTAGGCGTAAAAATAATTTTAAATACGAGAATTTCAGAGACCTCCCCCCTAGTAGAAGAAGCAGATGAAATCGTTATGGCAACGGGCATTAAACCACGGATACCAGCGATTTCAGGTGTGGAAAACAACTCTGTTGTTTCTTATCAAGCTATTTTTGATGGTGAAGTAGCATATGGATCAACTGCAGTCATTATCGGTGGCGGTGGAATTGCCTGTGACTTGGCCTTGTTTTTACAGGAAAAAGGTGTAAAAGACATTACCTTGTTACAACGGGGAAAATCATTTGCAAGGGGAATTGGAAAAACCACACGCTGGGCTACATTAATGGAACTCCGACAAAAAGGGATTAACATGATTGGTGGGATAGAGTCTTATGAAACAATACATGAAAATACTGTCCATTTTACTCTCAAAGGAGAAACCCGTTCCGTTAAAGCTGAATCTATTATTCTAGCAGCAGGGCAGCTAGTTAATAATGATCTGGCAGAAAGGCTGACTGCAATTGGGAAAAAGGTTCACGTCATTGGCGGAGCAAAGCATGCCCTTGGGTTAGATGCGAAAAAAGCAATTTATGATGGGGCTTTAATTGGAAGAGAAATATAAAAATGATCATGGAGGGGAAAACATGTCAGAAACAGTGCTATATTCAGTTGTAGGTGGGGTTGCCACGATTACCATGAACCGGCCGCAAGTGAAAAATGCCATTAACGAGAAAATGCACGAGGAACTATATCATGCATTTACTGCTGCCAAGGAAGATGAGTCTGTTAAAGTAATTGTCTTAACTGGGAAAGATGGTGCATTTTCTAGTGGAGCAGATATAAAAAGTATCCCTATAGACAAAATGGCAGAGTTTGACCACGGGGATTATTTAGAAAGGACATATAACCGGTTATTGCTATTAATTGACGAATTAGAAAAGCCAACGGTTGCATACATTAACGGAATTGCCGTAGGAGCAGGATTGAGTATTGCCCTCGCCTGTGATTTCCGCATCGCCAATTCTGACAGTAAATTTGCCTTAAGCTTTTTTGGAATTGGGCTTATTCCTGATGCTGGTGCGTCCTATTTTTTACCGAGATTAGTAGGTTTGGGGAAGGCGATGGAGCTTTCCTTAGGAGGATCGCTATCTGCCGAGGAAGCGTATCGGATTGGGCTCATTAATCAAATGGGACAGCCAGAATTATTCATTGAACAGTTGAAGGAAGTCCCTACACCGGCATATGGCTTAGCAAAAAAGATATGAAAGCAGGGTTCAACCACACGTTATCAGAAGTATTAGCCATGGAGACGGAAGGTCAACGACAAGCTGGGAAATCCGATTCCCACCTAAAAGCTGTGATGAATTTTATGAAGAAAAGCGAAGGCGCCCGCCTATCGGCGAAAGGAAAATGCTCTGACCGATAAAAAGTGCTTTTTACTTTTTATTCGGGCAGAAATTTTCACGAGCCGATGGCGCCTGTAGCTAGACATTATTTCGAAGAATAATATACTTTCTTCTAAAAAGAAGCAACCATAATCTTACACGATTCTACGGATCGACCTGTTTGGTTTTTCCCAGTCGACAAAGTATAATGGTAGGAGAAAACCTATTTTTTCCGGTACATACCGTAAATGAACTTGTTGATTGGAGTGAACGTAAATGAGTGAACCAGCAAAAACTCTCGAAGGTTGGTATTGCCTCCACGATTTCCGTACAATGAATTGGGGAGCATGGAAACAGCTTAGTTCTGAAGAACGGGAAACAATTATGGGAGAATTTCTAACTTTGTTAGATAAGTGGAACACAACTCAAGAGAAATTTGAAGGAAGTCATGCCTTATATACGATCGTTGGGCAAAAAGCAGATTTTATGATGATGCTTCTCCGTCCTACGATGGAAGAATTAAATGAACTAGAGAATGAGTTTAATAAAACTCAATTTGCCGAATACACCATTCCAGCACATTCTTACGTATCCGTTGTGGAATTAAGCAACTATTTGCCGGCAGAGAAGGATCCAAATACGGACCCTGAAATTCAAGCACGTTTGAAACCTATCCTGCCAAAATGGCAATATGTCTGCTTCTACCCAATGGACAAGCGACGAGATGGAAATGATAATTGGTACATGCTTTCCATGGAAGAGCGTCAAAAGCTCATGCGCAGTCATGGGATGATTGGCCGTACTTACGCAGGTAAGGTGCGTCAAATTATTACAGGTTCTGTAGGGTTTGATGACTGGGAGTGGGGAGTAACATTGTTTGCCCATGACGTATTGCAGTTTAAGAAACTCGTATATGAAATGCGCTTTGATGAAGTGAGTGCACGATACGGTGAGTTCGGGTCTTTCTTCGTGGGAACTCTTCTTGAAGAAGGTAAGGTTAAGGACTTCCTTCATATCTAAACGAAGAGCAGACTAATTGTGATGAAAATTAAGGTAGAGTATGCCCTCTTGGTTTTTAACAGTTCGTTTCAGAGGGCGAAGTTGATAATAACATAAGCTATTGGAGATGCGATTAGTACGCTAATTGGCATCTCCTTTTTATATATGTATATATTAATCCATTTCCATATAAGAGTAATTAGGCGTTAAAAAAAGTTCTTTCTCAATGCTATTTTCAGGAGCTCGCGGGGGCATCTCTTACCGAATTGGAAATCAGGTTAAACACAATATAAATAACCGGAGAAATTTCCCTTAATTAGAATTTGGCATTGAAAATAGCATAAATAGACGGAGAAATTCCGTTTATAAGCTTGAAGCATTCAAAAAAAAGGATTTTCCCTCTACATAACCGGAAATTCTCCCCTTAATACTACCGAAACTAGCTTCCATTCTGTATTTAACTGGAATTTGTCCCCTTATTTTTCAGCAGAAAGGATAAGGGACCCCTATTCCACATTTCCTCAATAAAACCTCATTTGAGTTGAGACGGGGAGTTACTATTTAAAAGAAAAATTTTTCCTCTATACACCTCTTCCCCCCCTTTTGGCCAAAGTTTCCAAGGTTTCATCTTGTCCTCTGTCATAGGCACCTTTCTCGGCACATAAACATACAATAGTGATTGTAGCAATAAGGAATAGACGGTATAAATACGTCAAATTACTCCTTTCTACAGCAGCAAGATTTTTTTCATCATTGAAGGAATTAAAGGGGGTGTTTGATTGGCTGTTATAAAAACTCGTGATCAAGATGTAGCTTTACTGGCACGGTTGATGCGTGCCGAAGCGGAAGGTGAAGGAGAACTTGGTATGCTGAAAGCTGGAAATGTAATGGTAAACCGGGTGCGTGCTGACTGTTTAGATTTTACGGATATTGTCAATGTGGAAAAAATGGTTTTCCAATCTCCAGGCGGATTCGAGGCAACACAGAAAGGATATTTTTACCAGCATGCAAGGGAAAAGGATAAGCGACTAGCTAAAAAAACTAATTAACGGAGAAAGGCACCATCCAGCAGAATTTGCCCTATGGTTTTTTAGGCCAGAAGGATCCTGCCCTGCTCAATGGTGGGGACAATGGAATTCAGGCAGATATAAGCTCCATTGTTTTTATACTCCGTTAGCAAGTGAATGTCCGTCTGTTTATTCCACTTATTAAAAGACAGACAGCACGGCAAGGCATGAAATTACAGAAAAAGCAGTTACTAAACTGCATTTAATAAAAAAGAGAGCAAAGCACCATTATCAAATCATTATAAAGGAGTGATCGTATGTATTCGCAAGGTTTCCCTTATTCGCCATATGGTTATGGGTATGGACCAGGAGGCTATCCAACAGGACAGCCAGGAACTCCGACGCCAGGATTTGCCCAGCAACCACAGCAACCAGCACCACCGCCGCCTGCAGAAGGCCAGTTACCATTGGAGCAGTCATTCATTGAAAACATTCTTCGGTTAAACAGAGGAAAAGTAGGAACATTCTACATGACGTTTGAAAATAATGAACGTTGGAATGCGAAAGTGTTTAAAGGGGTCGTTGAAGCTGCGGGGCGAGACCATATCATTTTAAGTGATCCACAAACAGGCAAAAGGTTTTTGCTTCTTATGGTAAACCTTGATTATGTCACCTTCGACGAAAAGCTAAAGTATGAGTATGATATACCGGGGATGCCGACAATCAGTAATGTAGAAGCGTATCAGCAATATCAGCAACAACAAGCAGGTGCAACGCCACCTCCACAACCTGGAATTTCTACTTATGCTCCTCGGGATGAGGATTAAGTAATAGAAGAAACGAAGATTTCTAACATGGAAAGCCTGATAGGATATTCCCTCCTATCAGGCTTTTTCAATTCCTTTTACGCGTCATTTACTCCATCTAAAGCTGTAAAGCCGCCGCAAACAACATGCCCCACCCTACTAAAAATGCCAAGCCACCTAGGGGCGTGATGGCACCTAGAACGGAAATCCCCGTCATACTCAGGGCATACAAGCTTCCAGAAAACAAAATAATACCAATAAAAAATGCCCAACCAGCCCCTGTTACAAGTCCAGTTGCAGGTAAAAACTGAGTCAATATAGCAACAGCAACGAGGGCTAAAGCGTGGATCATATGGTATTGGACTGCCGTTTGGTACGTCTCTAAATATCCTGCTGCTTCAAGCTTCGGCTTTAACGCATGGGCACCGAAAGCCCCTAACGCCACAAATAAAAATGCATTTATACTTCCCAAAATCAGAAATAATTTCATAGTAGACGACTCCTTTGGTCCTTAATAGTATAATACTGACCAAAGAATATCACAGACAACCTGTTTTTCCAAAAACAAAGTATTATAACTAGCTAACGGTTTTGTACATACACTTCCAAAGCCCTTTCCATTTGCTGTGCTTCTTCCTGGGAATCGGTGTGCACAATAATATGATCTCCGTTCACTTCAAGATTGACGTGCCTAAACCCTTGTGCATGAAGGAAATCGGAAACGGCATTTGCATCCTCCTTTTGTAAAAACATGGTGTGACTGCCTACATAGTCATTGTTTACATAAAGCTCGTAACGGTCCTCATTTAACTTCACATTATTTTCTTCTGAAATCTGTGTCCCCGCCAATATAAATAACGGAAATCCTTGGCTTGAGTTATATACATTAAACATAATCTTCTACCTCCTTTTTACGTATTTTTTCCACCCTGTTAAAAACAATGTATGATATTTTCTTGCGGGTAAAAACTTTTACCGATTATAATCAGAACATAATATAGTTTGGGAATTCCTAACACTACTACGGCTTAGGCTTGTTGAGGAGTGAATTATATGAAGAAGGATGTTCTTGTCCGTACCTATACGATGAATGACTTTGACAAATTGCTTTTGATCCAAAAAGAGGCCTTTCCTCCTCCTTTCCCGGAAGATCTCTGGTGGAGTAAAGATCAAATTGAAGCACATGTCACTACTTTTCCAAAAGGGGCCATGCTCGCTGAGGTGAATGGAGAACCTGCCGGGTCCGCTACCTCCTTAATTATTCAATATGACGGTTCTTCCCATACATGGGAGGAAGCAGCTGATAACGGGTATATTAAGGGGAGCCATAATCCTGAAGGTGACTCTTTGTATGGAATCGATGTTTGTGTTAGACCGAGATTTCGTGGGCAGGGGATTGCCGGGGCATTATATGAGGCTCGGAAAAAATTAGTTGTGGAGCTTGGATTAAAACGTTATTTAGCTGGTTGCCGCATCCCAAATTTTCACGAATATGCGAAGGATTTATCGGTTGAAGAATATGTGGAAAAAGTAGTTGCAGGGGAAATCAAAGATTTAGTGCTGAGCTTTATGTTAAGACAAGGCCTAAAGCCAATTCAAATTATGGAAAACTATTTGGATGATGAAGAATCGTTAAACTATGCTGTTTTAGTGGAATGGAGAAATCCTGAACGCTGAGTAGATTTTTTCAATAATACATTTATGTACCCCAAGTTTGGGACACTATATCTATTGCTTCGATTCGGTTGAAAAAGCTCAATATACGAGCTTTCTCAACCATGTCTCTAAAAATCAAACAAGCTATCGCTATCTTTTTTGTCGTCATCGTCATAAGCAGTTAGCCGCTCCAACTCATCTCCATAGGAGCGGGACTTCTTTCCTTCCACATCCTCCACAGAGGCGTGCTTCACTTTTGGAGGAGGAGCTACTCCAGTTTTTGAAGAAGACAGAAGGATGTCACAATAAGCTTTGATCACCGTCGCCTGCTCATGGTAACTATTGGACTGGGAATCGTCTGAAATTGCCTTTTTTAACTTCGCCAATTCCTCTTCCATTTTCTCTATAAGAATACTTGCTGGAATATTCATTATTCGATCACACCCCTTTCTAGGATATTTGCCACCTTATCTTTATTTGGTTGGTCAGTTCACCACTATTATACATAACAATGTATGATAAACGAAAGCGCCAAAGGGTCGAAATCCTTTTGGCGCTTCAACATTGATTTAGTCTGTAAAACGATTATTTCGTAAGCTCCATAAATGTATCCACATCTTCTTTCACGATATCAATCGCTTTTTGCCAGAACTCAGGCTGTGTTAAATCTACATCGAGATGCTTCTTCGCAAGTTCTTCTACTTCTAAGCGACCTGTGTCTCTAAGTAAATCAATATAGCGATCTTCGAATCCTTCTGCACCTTCTGCAGCTTTTGCGTAAATACCCATGCTGAACAAGTATCCGAACGTATACGGGAAGTTATAGAAAGGCACACCTGTAATATGAAAATGTAGCTTAGAAGCCCAGAAACTCGGTGAATACTCACTGAGAGCTTCGCAATACGCTTCTTTCTGTGCATTAACCATCAGCTCGTTCAAGCGAGGTACACTTACGATCCCTTTCTTACGCTCTTCATAGAAACTCGTCTCAAACAAGAAGCGTGCATGGATGTTCATGAAAAACGCGATAGCACGATTCAACTTGTCATCTAACAGTTGGATTTGTGCTTCCTTTGTTTTTGCCTGCTTAACCGTAGCATCAGCGATGATCATTTCCGCGAACGTGGAAGCCGTTTCTGCCACGTTCATGGCATAACGCTGGGACATTTGCGGAAGGTCGTTCATAACATGCTGGTGGTAAGCGTGACCTAGCTCATGGGCAAGGGTTGCCACATTGGAAGCAGATCCGTCGTACGTCATGAAAATACGAGACTGTTCGCTAATCGGGAAACTAGTACAGAATCCACCTGGACGTTTGCCTGGGCGGTTTTCCGCTTCGATCCATTCTTTGTCAAAAGCCATTTGAGCAAAGTTTGCCATTTTCGGACTGACCGTGTTGAATTGCTCCACGATCATATCTGCCGCGTCATCATAGCTCACTTCTTCCACCTTTTCAGATAGTGGTGCGCTTACGTCGTACATGGCCAGCTTATCGATCCCTAGAAGCTCTGCTTTTCTCTCCATATATTTTACAAAGTAATCTTTATTTTTTGTAATCGTATCCCACATGGCATCGAGGGTTTCCTTTTTCATGCGGTTGATTTGCAACGGCTCCTTCAACACTTCGTCCCAGCCTCGTGCTTCGTATGTCTGCAGACGGAATCCAGCTAAATGGTTGAGGGTGTTACCGAACAATTCAGCTTCTCCATCAAAGGCTTTTTCTATTTGTTGAAAAACATGTTGGCGGAAGTTACGATCGGAACTACTTAATTTGTTGGAGGCTTGTCCAACGGAATACCCTTTTGTTTCTCCGTTTTCTTCAATCTCCACCTTCATTCGCCCTACGATGGTGTTGTACAAGTTACCCCAAGCATGGTAACCGTCTACTCCTAATGCTTGAATTAGCTTTTCTTTGTCACCAGGAAGTTTATCCTTCGCATTTTCTCTGCGCTCATTTAAGTTAAAGGCTATTTCTTGCATATCATCTAATGCAATAAATTGGTGCCATTCTTGTTCAGAGAAGGACAATAATTTTTCATCGATTGAAGTTAAGATGGAAGCATAGACGGAATAAAGCTGCTGTGTTTTACCAGTCAGGAGTTTCGCTTCGTCATCACCCACGTCTTGCGCTGTTAAACACCCAATAAACGCTCCAACTTCCCTGACTTTTTTTTCCCACATCTTGCGCTCTGTTAATAAGTGCAGCCCAAGATTCAACTTTGTCATCTGCCGTATTCGCTTCATCCTGAAAATCTTTTAATTCCTGCTGCAATTCACTAATTGCCGCTTTTAAGGCTGGTGAATCACTAGATCCCCCTTCAAAAATGGCATTTAAGTCCCATATTTGCTTATACTTTACTGTCATGAAATTTCCCTCCTGGTTGATTGTTTTAAATTTTTTCCTAAAAGACGTATTTGATCTGATTCATAAATGTGAACACCGCTGCTCTCTTCTTGGGCAACTGCACACATGACCTTGGCCAAATACTCTCCCTTTACGGGCTTATACTTTTCCAACGGTCCTGACAATAGAATCGATAGAGGTTTAGAAATAAATTCTGCTGCTTTTTCTCCAAAACGAAGTTCCTCCCGCTTCCCAACTAGAAGGGATGGACGGAAGATATGTAAGGACCTTAATTTCAAAGTAACAAGGGCTTCCTCTAGCTTTCCTTTTACTTTGCTGTAAAAAAACAAGGAATCACGGTCTGCGCCAATGGAGGTAATGATAAGAAACTGCTTCACATTTGCTTCCTTTGCTAGCTTTGCTAGTTTTAAAGGAAACGTGTAATCCACTTTCATGAATTGCTTCTTGGATTTTGCCTTTTTCATGGTCGTGCCTAAACAGACATACACGTCGTCGACACCTGTGAATAGTTCTCCATGATCTTCTAGTTTGTCAAAATCAATCACATACTGTTTAACGACTGCTTCATCCACTGCTAGCTCCCGTCTGGTAATAATTATTACTTCCTTGTATTTTCCGCTTCGGATGAGCTCAACTAGGAGATTCTTTCCTATTAAACCTGTAGCTCCAGCAACCATTGCCCTTTTCAATGGATTCACCTCTAATAAACCGTAGTATATTCAATGTATCATGAATAGTTAGAAAAATGAAAGTGATGACTATTTCGAGAGTCGAAAAAAATATTTCCAGCGGGTTTTATAGGGTTTCTGTTAGGTGATTCTTACAGTAAATATGCGCGATTTATTCCTTTTTGACTCCCGCCTCGGACACGTCGGCGGTTTTTTCATGTTCCACTTGTCCGTTCCTACCTTCGCTACGGACACGTGGGCCGTTTTTCAGGCTCCACTTGTCCGTTCCTACCTTCGCTACAGACACGTCAGCTCTTTTTTATGCTCCACCTGTCCGTTCCACACCTGTCGCACCTACCCAAAAGAAGCAAACCATATTGGGGTTTTCACATAATTGCTACTCGGTTGACTAAAGAAGGCAAAAACATCCCTTCTGAGTTATCATCTATAGTACTTATACAGCGCTTGGGTTCCGGAGTTTTCTTCTCCTTGTTCCGCAAGTAGTTCATATAGTTGCTTGGCAACCGTTAATCCTGGCGTTTTCAGATCCATTTCTTCAGCCGATTCTAAGGCAATTTTCATATCCTTTATAAAATGTTTTATATAGAAGCCAGGTGCAAAATCACCGTCAATCATACGCGGGGCAAGCTTACTTAAGGAAAAGCTTCCTGCAGCGCCAGTTTCAATGGTAGCCAAAACCTTTTTCTGATCCAGACCTGCTTTTTTCGCGTAAGCCATCGCTTCACAAACACCCATCATTGTACTGGCAATGGCAATTTGGTTGGCCATCTTCGTGTATTGACCAGATCCTGCAGGGCCTTGCAGCTGAATGTTTTCTCCCATCAACGAGAATACAGGTACCATTGCTTCGAAGGCTTCCTCTTCGCCGCCAACCATAATGGCAAGCTTGGCATCCCGAGCACCAATATCTCCTCCTGATACAGGAGCATCCAACGCGAAAATACCTTTTTTCTTTGCTTCATCACTGATTTTTTTTCGCCAAAACAGGCTTGGAGGTTGTCATATCTATGACATAGGAACCAGGCCGGGCATGATGCAAGATTCCGTTTACTCCCAGATAAACCTCTTCCACATCTGCAGGGTAACCTACAATTGTAATAATTACGTCTGATTTCTCTGCAAGCTCAGGAATGGTGTCACACCAATTAGCCCCCTTCTCTAAAAGGTCTGCCGCCTTCGCCTTCGTACGGTTGTACACGTTCAGTTCATGTCCACCCTTCATGAGATGACCAGCCATACTTTTCCCCATTACTCCTGTTCCGATAAAACCTATTATCTTTTCTCTCCCATTGTTTCTCCTCCTCATAAAGTATTTAAAAATTGTTTATAGTGAGTGTTCTAATAGTATGCTAGCAACGGCTTCGCTCGTCGCTCGCTGACAGGAGAAACCCACTCCTGTCCACCCTTAAAAGATTGCAACGGCTTCGCTCATTGCTTCGAGTCTGTTAAAAAAGGCAAAGAACGACTTTTTTTCAACTGACTCTTACACAAAAGTATCTGGATCTGGTCCTGTTCGGTGATTTTCATTTAAGCTGGAGATTCTCGCCATATCAGCTTCGGAAAGTTCAAAGTCATAAATGTCCATATTAGCTTCAATTCGCGCTGGCGTTATTGACTTTGGGATGGTTACCACATCGTTTTGCAAATCCCAGCGCAGGATGATTTGTGCAGGAGTTTTCCCGTATTTTTCACTAAGCTCAACGAGGATTGGATTGTCAAAAACTCGTCCCCGCACTAACGGTGCCCACGCTTCCAATTGAATCCCTTTCGCCTTGCAGTAAGTATGTAACTCTTCTTGGGTAAGGAGGGGGTGATATTCCACTTGATTGACGGCAGGAACTACCTTGGCATCCTTTAACAATTCTTCTAAGTGATGAATTTGAAAGTTACTGACACCAATGGCACGCACCTTGCCCTGGGCATACAACTCCTCCAATGCACGCCACGTCTCTTTGAATTTCCCTGTCACAGGCCAATGAATCAGATACAAGTCGATAATATCTAACCCTAGTTTCCCCCTACTTTCTTCAAATGCCTTTAACGTTTCTTCATAACCTTGTTGATCATTCCAAACCTTAGTGGTTACAAAAATCTCTTCCCGTGGTATACCAGATTCACGGATTCCTTCTCCCACGCCTACTTCATTTTCATAGAAAGAAGCTGTGTCAATACTGCGATAACCTGCCTGCAACGCAGTCACCACCGCACTTTTCACTTCGCCCCCCTCTTTTACCTTATATACGCCAAGCCCTAGCCATGGCATTTTTACACCATTATTTAATGTTATTGTAGATTGAATATTCATCAGTTAATTCCCTCACTCTTTTCAATTTTCATTTTCCGCTTCTACAGGAAGTTCCCAGTTTATTGGTCCCACCCCTTTGCTCATTAAAAATTCATTAGCACTAGAAAATGGCTTACTTCCGAAGAATCCATGCCTTGCTGAAAAGGGGCTTGGGTGAGGAGATATAATTACATGATGAGCATGATTCGTAATCAGTTCCTTCTTTCCTTCCGCATTCTTGCCCCATAAAATAAACACGATAGGTTGTTGGCGTCGATCCAAGGCACCTATCACTTCATTCGTAAATTCCTCCCAGCCTTTCCCTTTGTGGGAGTTAGGTTCATGGGCTTGTACCGTTAAAACCGTATTGAGGAGAAGGACCCCTTCGTCAGCCCACGCTTGTAAATTGCCATGACGGGGAATAGGGTGTCCTAAATCATCATGAAGCTCTTTATAAATATTTTTTAACGAAGGTGGAATTTTCACGCCCGGCTTTACGGAAAAGCTGAGTCCATGGGCCTGCCCAGGACCATGGTAAGGATCCTGCCCTAATATAACCGCCTTCGTATTACGGTAGGGTGTACTATGAAATGCGTTGAATACTTGTGAACTCGGTGGAAGGATAACTTTTTCTCCACCCTCGTATTGTTCCTGCAAAAAAACCTTGCAGCTTTTTAAAATAAGGTTTTTCAAACTCAAGTTTCAGTTCTTCTGCCCAGTCATTGGTTAAAAACAAGATTATCTCCTCACTTACATTCATTAGCGTATCGCTGAACCTGCTTAACTATGCTCCTTGTTTCTTTCTCTATCAATGTGCTTCATTCCTTCCCGAACACTTAAGGTGGACAACTTTTCTTTATGTATAAATTCCTCTACGGCAGTGGGATCTGTTTTAGAATATTCCCTTAATGCCCAGCCAATTGCTTTTCGAATAAAGAAATCTTCGTCTTCCTTGTTGATGTGGATGAGGTGAAACAATAAGTCTACGTCTGTTTTTTGTTTGTATTTTAGTTGAAATAATATGACCGTTCGCCTCAGCCACAGATTATCGTGACTCTTCCACCTTGGTATATATGTATCTATTAGTTGCGGTTCCCAAAAGAACAACTCCCCTACAATATTGGATGCGAGAGTGTCCACCGTATCCCACCATGATTTTGTAGTAATAAGCTCCGTAAGCCAAGGCGTATGCTCAGGAAGAAGCCAACGGGGGCGACGCATAATAATTCCCAGTACAGCATATTGATATTCCCGTTCAGGCAACGACCATACTTCTTGTAAAAAATCTTGCGGTAAACGCTCCTCGGAGAGTAAGTTGGTCTCTAGGTAAAACTGTTTAAGGAGTCTTTTTCTTTCGGGAGTTTTAATACCTAAGAAAGGAAAATGATTTTTCATATAGGCTACCATTGGAATGGCATTATCTTCATTTCGTTGGCTTTCGAATAATTTTTGCAACGCCTCTACGTACATTTGAACTCCCCCCTGTCCTTTATTTAACTCTATTTTAATGAATCTAGTTGATCTCGTCCATTAAGGCCCCATGACCTGATCAGCAATCTCTTCTGTTGTAGTTTGCTGATAAACTGCTAAAATAAGATACATAAGGGAAGTATCAGCTCCGCACACATAACCGATTTAATCTATCGGAATACAATACAAAAAATCTATTACTGAGGTGAATTACCATGAAAAAAGCATATATTATTCATGAAAATGCTGAATGGACAAAGCCACTGATCGAAGCTTTAAGGGAAGAAAATGTTCCTTTTGAAGACTGGCATCTAGACGAAGGGGTGGTTCCACTAGATGAAGCTCCTCCAGAAGGTGTCTTCTATAATCGTATGAGCGCTTCCTCCCATACGAGGGGACATCGATTTGCACCAGAATTAACCCATGCCGTTCTTACTTGGCTTGAGGGCAATGGACGCAAAGTTTTTAACGGAAGAAACGCCCTTCAATTGGAGCTAAGTAAAGTCGCCCAATACGAAGCATTAAAGCGCTACGGCGTTTTGGTTCCAAAAACGACTGCTGCCGTAGGAACGAATGCCCTTCTTACTGCTGCAGAAAGCTTCCCGGCACCTTTTATTACAAAACATAACCGTGCAGGAAAAGGGCTAGGTGTCCATAAATTTGATTCTGCAGATGCTTTGAAGGCTTGGATGGAAAGTGGGCAGTTAGAGCCATCTGTAGATGGAATCATGCTGCTTCAAGAATATATTTCTGCACCTACGCAAACCATCACCCGCTGTGAGTTTGTTGCCGGTAAATTTATGTATGCCGTTCGTGTGGATACATCGGAAGGGTTTGAACTTTGCCCTGCAGAAGCTTGTGCAATCGGTGAACAGTTCTGTCCAACAGATGGTTCCGAGCCTCAAGCACCAAAGGCCAAGTTTGAAATTATTGAAGACTATCAAAGTCCGTTAATTGAAAAATACGAGCGTTTTCTTCAAGGTGAGGGAATATATTTTGCTGGAATTGAAAATATTACCGATGCAGACGGCAACGTTTATACGTATGATGTGAATACGAATACGAATTACAATCCCCAGGCGGAGGAAAAGGCAGGAATCTTCGGCATGAAGGAAGTTGCACGAGCCTTAAAGCAAGAACTGGAGAAGCTCAATAAATAATACCCTATGGATCTTATGAAATGGCTCTGGTTGAAGCGTTGCCCGCGGCTTGCGAGTTCCTGTAGTATAAATCAACAACAAAGAATTACAGAGATTATGAAATAATACCTCAAGGTGCATGATAAAGGACATTTAATTTTATTTTTAGTATGATAACAGTAATATCCCTGTCTGGCCAACAATCGACATCACTGAAAAAAGACTTATGTTGGCCAATGGAGAGACGCTAAAATTGATTGAAACTGCTGAAAAGTGAACCTCAGTAGTTACGCTTCAGGAGGGAATAAAGTGAAACCGATCGACCCGCAAAAGGTCCACGAATGCTTAAAAAACCTGGCTGGAAAGAAATTATATGTTCATTTAGAAACAACTAACGGAGCATATGCCTCCCATAAGGATCAATCCTTTTTTCAGTCAGGTGCTTTTATAAGAAATGCAGAACTAACTTTTTTACATGGAAAAATTAAAGGTAATGGTCCGTACAGAATTGGTTTAGAAACGAATATAGGCTGGCTGTACGCAGAAGGGTTAACAGAATGGGTAATAACAGACCAAGAACAAGTGCTATTTGCCGGTCATGACAATGAAGGAAAGCTTGCCATTGCTCTTCATTTAAGCGAGACTCCGTTTTCAAAATAATGCTAAAGGAAATGGATGTGGTAGCTCTAAGACTTGCAAAAAGGTGCTTTTCCCATTTTCACAACTCTCCATTACCTAGTAAACCACAGTACTAAAGGAAGTGAACTGATGGAACGACATGTGTTAGTAGTATTTCCCCATCCAGATGATGAAGCTTTTGGTGTAGCAGGGACCATCCTGTCTCACACGGAAGCAGGGACTCCCGTTACGTATATTTGCCTTACTTTAGGAGAAATGGGACGAAACATGGGTAGGCCCCTAATTGCCAACAGAGAAACATTGCCTGTAGTAAGAAAACAAGAGCTCATGGATGCCTGTAAGTTACTCGGGGTTACGGATTTGCGAATGTTTGGAATGAGAGATAAAACCGTTGAATTTGCGGATCAGGAATTGCTCATTAACCGTTTGCTGGAAGTGATGAAAGAAAGCAAGCCATCATTGGTTATTACCTTTTACCCAGGCTACGCCGTTCACCCTGACCACAATGCAACAGGAGCAGCGGTCATTCAGGCGGTCCAGCGCTTGCCGAAGGAAGTACGACCTGTTGTCCATGCTATCGCTTTCTCACAAGGGGCAGAAGATACGATTGGTCCTCCGGACGTCGTAAATTCCATAGATGCCTTCCTAGACAGAAAAATCCAAGTTATTGAAGCCCATCAATCGCAGACATCAGATTTTATTGAAGACTTAAAAGAGGCTGTCAAAAATAAGGATAAAGCAGCTATGACTCGGTTTTCTAAGGAAAGATTTTGGACGTATCCATTAGACAGTTAAAAGGAATATAGAAGCGAGCAAGAGTTTTAACAACTTTGCTCGCTTTTTTTACTCCTTCTTTGGAAGAACTAGCATTTCCACAACTATCCTTCCCTTTACATTTTAGGGTTAACCTTAATTTTCAAGTTTCTCGTACTTATACGGCAAGGGTTTGCCTAAGTTGGATTGAAGAGCCTCTAACACTTTTTTTGAAGAAAGTACTTGAAAGGAGAAGGTGCGGTATTGGTTGGGAAACTTTGTTGTTATCTCCAACTGAAGATTTTCCATCTCATATCGAACAATTTGCTCCGTTTCAATAACTGTTTTAATTTTGCGGAAAACTGGAACAAACAACAGAAACCTTTCAGTGATTACAAGAAATCCCCTTCTCTCCATTCGGAGTCTGACTGCATCTGTAATGATGATAGGATCCTCCTTCACCATCGCCCTCACTTTTTGCTTTACAATAAATCTTGCACCTAAATCCACTCCAAAAGTAAGGATAAATGCAATAAAGATACTAAACAGAGCAAAGGTCCAGCCATATTGCCAAAAGAGAATTCCACCTCCGACACCAAACAGGAGCCAACTAACAATATAACGAAAATATTTGTCTGTAACGGGCTTAGCTCTTACATTCACTTCAACACCTCCTTTTGTAAGAATATTTAGTAATTTAATATACCATAATATATGAGTATAGAAATAGTTTTTTCAGTTTTTTGAGGGTTCCCCTAATATAGACGAATTACTTCGTGATTCAACAGCTATAATCGATTTTTCTGACAAAAATATGTCGTTAAAATTATGATAGGAAGAATTTTTACCTAATTACCCTTTTAGTGAAAACCCTTTTGGAAAAAAATAGTTTCAGTTAGTTTAAAGGTAATTGTGAAACTGTTACAATGGTTGGTAGCGATAATAAAGCAATGAATCCATTGATGTAGGAGTGGATAGTTGCTAAAAAAAGTAAAGGGAGAATGTACATGAAACAGTTTGATGAGAAGTTAGAAAAATATGCAGAGCTTGCTGTGAAAATTGGTGTCAATATTCAAAAGGGGCAGACGTTGGTGGTTAACGCACCTATCTCCTCTGCTGATTTCGTTCGGCTAGTTGCTAAGAAAGCTTATGAAGCTGGTGCGAAAAATGTGCATGTGGAGTGGAACGACGATGACCTGACACGACTAAAGTATGACATGGCTCCATTCGAAGCCTTTACGGAAGCACCAGTCTGGAAGGCAAAAGGATATGAAGAAATGGCAGAAAACGGCGCAGCCTTCATGACAATTAAATCCACAGATCCAGAACTTTTAAAAGGTGTAGATCCTGAGAAAATTGCAGCAGCAAACAAAGCTGCTGGACAAGCGATGGATACATTTAGAAGTTACATACAATCAGATAAAATTAGTTGGCTTGTCATTTCTACCCCTTCCAAATCGTGGGCGGCAAAGGTTTTCCCTGATGCACCAGAAGAAGAACAAGAAGCAAAGCTTTGGGAAGCCATGTTTGAAGCTACAAGGGTGAACATGGAGGATCCTGTTGGAGCTTGGAAAGAGCATGATGAGAACTTAAGAAATAAAGCAGCCTTCCTGACAGAGAAGCAATACAAGCAGTTATCATTTACTGCTCCTGGCACAGATTTAAAAATCGATCTCCCTACTGGACATATTTGGCTTGGTGGTGGTGGACCTAGTCAAGATGGCGTTCACTTTGTTGCAAACATGCCGACGGAAGAAGTGTTTACTGCACCTGCCAAGGATGGAGTTAACGGCACGGTACGAAATACAAAACCATTAAATTATGGTGGAAATACGATTGACGGCTTCTCATTAACATTCGAGAATGGCAAAGTGGTTGATTTTTCTGCGGAGGTTGGCGCAGATACGTTGAAACATTTGTTAGATACTGATGAAGGTGCACGTCGTCTTGGCGAAGTTGCCCTTGTTCCACATAGTTCACCAATTTCCCAATCGGGTATCTTGTTTTATAACACATTATACGACGAGAATGCCTCCAACCATATTGCCTTAGGTAGTGCCTATTCCACTTGCTTAAAAGACGGGGCAAAGATGTCGAAGGATGAGCTTGCTGCTCATGGGTTAAATACAAGTATTACACACGTGGATTTCATGATTGGATCTGCTGAAATGAACATTGACGGTGTTAAGGAAGACGGTACTACAGAAGCCATTTTCCGTAACGGAGAGTGGGCTGTTTAATTGAATGAGTGGTATGAGGTGTCTAAAGGGGAAACTCTTTAGGCATCTTTTTTGGTTTGGTATGGGAAAATTTAGTCTAGGTAATTTGACCATTTTGGTAGTTTCTCGGGCCTTTCGGGTAAATTAAACCTTTTAATTTGACAGCTTCACTAGTTTATCCGGCTTTACGGGTAAATTGGACCTTTCAATTTGACCGCTTTGCTAGTTTATCCGGCTTTGCGGTCAAATCAAACAACCTACTAGAACGTGTTATCACTTCTAACGCGGGGAGATTGATCCGACCATCTATCACAATAATTATCCAGAAGGAAAATCACAATTAGGCACATAAATTTTTTATCTAAAAAACCCTTGCTCAATATTTCACCCATGTGTTACACTACAAAAATAAACGAATAAACTGTAATAAAACAGATTGGTAATTATGTTTTCCATTACATATATATTCATCAATTACTTTCCCACACCAAGTTTATTCCGTCCTAAAATAGTGTAGTTAAACGCTATTATTACTCTATTTATACTTCCGAAAAAATATTTTTGTTTTTTACCAAAAAGTAATTCTAATTTTCGGAAAGTATATATAATTAAAATCATAACATGTACAAGGGGGTATTAGGTTGAAAGCATTTGAAACTTTTATTGCCTCGGTTAATGATGTGGTATGGGGTCCACCAATGCTCATCTTAATCGTAGGTACAGGTGTATTTTTAACGCTTCGTCTTGCATTTTTACAATTCCGTACTTTGCCTTACGCGTTGAAACTCGCCTTTAGTCCGAAAGCTCAAGACAAAAAGTCACCTGGGGATATTTCACACTTCCAGGCATTGACGACCGCATTGGCTGCTACTATTGGGACCGGTAATATTGCCGGGGTTGCTACAGCAGTAGTTCTCGGGGGTCCGGGTGCCGTATTCTGGATGTGGATTTCTGCTGTATTTGGTATGGCTACAAAGTATGCGGAGGCAATTCTTGCCGTTAAGTACCGTGTGAAAAATAGCCGAGGTGAATATTCTGGTGGTCCAATGTACTACATTGAAAAGGGATTAGGATGGAAGTGGCTTGCTGTATTATTTGCCATCTTCGGTGCCTTCGCCGCTTTCGGTATCGGGAACTTAGTTCAGTCCTTTAACGTATCCGATACATTAGCTGTAAACTACAATATTCCTCAAGTAGGAACAGGGATCGTACTTGCTGTACTAGCCGGACTTGTTATCCTTGGTGGTATTAAGAGTATCGGTAAGGTTACGGCTTATATCGTACCTTTCATGGCCCTTTTCTATGTGTTGGCTGGTCTTGTAATTATCTTTATGAATCTTGATCTAGTTGGTGCTGCAGTTAGCGCAATTTTCACCGAAGCATTCTCACCTCAAGCAGTTATTGGTGGTGGAATAGGTGCAGCTATCCGTTACGGGGTTGCTCGTGGAGTATTCTCAAACGAAGCTGGTCTCGGGTCTGCACCTATCGCAGCGGCAGCAGCAAGAACAGACTATCCTGGTCGCCAAGCCCTTGTATCCATGACGCAAGTGTTCATTGATACAATCATTGTATGTTCCATTACAGGTATTTCTATTGTTATGGCAGGTCTCTACTTCGACGGCCAAAGTGGTGCTGCATTAACGTCTGCATCATTTGAGTTCTTCTTAGGTGGTACAGGTGCCTTTATCGTAACGATTGGTCTCGTCTTCTTCGCCTTCTCCACCATACTCGGCTGGTCTTATTATGGGGAGAAGTGTTTCGGTTACCTATTTAAAGAAGAGAATGTTAAGTACTACCGTATTGCTTTCGTTATTGCTGTCTTCTTTGGAGCTATTGCTTCCCTAGAACTTGTTTGGGATCTAGCAGATGCCATGAATGCAATGATGGCCATACCGAACTTAATTGGATTACTGGCATTGTCTGGTGTGGTAGTTGCAGAGACAAACCGCTTCTTGAAGGTTGCTAAAGAAGAAAAGGCAGGAAAACGAAATCCTCCAGCAGCAAATGAATAATAACCTAGTTTAATAGAGTTCAAGATAACGTGTAAAAAAGCCTGTTGCTGATGCAGCAGGCTTTTTGTATGTATAAAGATAGACTTCACTAGCTAAAACTTTGGAAAATACTTCACTAGACCGGGTGACACATTCACTCATTTCGCATATTTAATAATCTTTTAGTATAAATATAAAATTACCTATTGCCCAAATTTAGTTTTTACATTAAAATGAATCATGTTGTATTTTTATTAATTTACGAGGTGATTTCATTGAGCAATTCTAATCAAGCACAAACATCAAATATATCAATTTGGAAATTTTTAATCCCATCATTAATTGGAATCGGATTATTTATGATTCCTTTCCACTCCGGAGAAGGCGTATATAAAATTGCCGTTTCTGTGTTAGCCGATTGGCTAGGTGGACTTTTAGAAGGAGCTCTACCAGCAACCATGATGGTCATTATCTTCATTAGTTTACTAGGAGTAATTATACAAAAGTGGGTGAAACCGAAGTGGATGACGGAAAGTCCGTTTTTCGTTAACCTATTCGATATTAACCCTCTATGGTTTACGATTCGTTTTTTAGCAGCAGTATTAGTAGTTATGGTATTTTTCAATATTGGTCCAGAATGGGTACACGACGATTATACTGGTGGCCTTTTACTTTATGATTTGCTACCAATTCTCTTTACTATCTTTTTATTTGCTGGTCTATTTTTACCGTTACTATTAAATTTCGGTCTATTAGAATTTATTGGGTCGTTATTGACAAAGGTTATGCGTCCTTTGTTTAAATTGCCAGGAAGGTCTTCTGTCGATGCATTAACATCATGGCTCGGTGACGGAACATTAGGGGTTGTTCTAACAAACAAGCAATATGAAGAAGGGTTTTATTCAAAGCGTGAAGCAGCTATTATCGGTACGACTTTCTCCATCGTTTCCATTACGTTCTCTTTAGTTGTATTGGAGTATGTGGGATTAGACCATATGTTTCTTCAGTTTTACGGAACGATTTTCTTAGCTGGTTTAGTAGCTGCGATTATAATGCCGCGAATCCCGCCATTGTCTCTGAAACCGAATACGTATGCAAACGGCCAGGAAGGGCAACTTGATGAGTCCATCCCTGCAGGATACTCCTCTGCTTCTTGGGGTGTGAAACTTGCGAAAGAGCGGGCAGAGAAGAACAGTAATTTTGTTGAATTTTTCAAGTCCGGTTTCAAAAACGTGTTGGATATGTGGTTAGGTGTTGTTCCTGTCGTTATGGCTATCGGAACCATCGGGGTAATTATTGCCGAATATACGCCAGTGTTCACCTGGTTAGGATCACCATTTGTACCATTGTTACAATTGCTTCAAGTTCCAGAAGCTGCAGCCGCTGCCGAAACATTAGTAGTTGGATTTGCTGACATGCTTCTTCCAGCTATTTTTGCTGGTGGCATTGAAAGTGAGATGACTCGATTTATTATTGCCTGTGTGTCTGTGACACAGCTTATCTACTTGTCTGAAGTGGGGGGCGTACTATTAGGGTCAAAAATTCCTGTAAAGTTTAGAGATTTAGTGTTAATTTTCTTGTTAAGAACACTAATTACGTTGCCTATCATTACGTTGATTGCTCATATGATATTTTAAAAAGTGAATTTATGAGTGTTTAGGAGGTACTGATGACCGAGGGCGCTGAAAAAGTGGTGTTTTTCCACTTTTTCAGTCCCTCTAAGCAATGCGCGAAGCCGTTGCAATCTTTTGAAAGCCTACTATGAGTGGGTTTTTCATAGTAGGCGCGCAACGAGCGGAGCCATTGCATTTTAACTTTTCCAGTTTATTTGCTGTCTCCTGATGACCTGCACCTCATTTTTTGTTGGATTTGTGAGACTGAGAAAGGTGGGTTTAACTGGATAGAAGCCGGATTTTGTTAAATAACAGATGGTTTTAAGGTAAAAGAGAGCTTTTATGGGTTTTTGATGCTAGATTAGCAAGCAGAATTGAGGTTTTGGTATCAAGATGTAGGTATTTGCGGTGAAAAAAAGGGAAAATAGTGGTAATTAATTTCCATTTTAAGCTATATTGAGCTTGATCGTTTAATAGTTTGATGGTTTTTTGCGGGTGGTTGATGGTTATCAGCCCGGTATTGATGGTTAATGAGGGGGTGTTGATGGTTATCAGCCGGTTATTGATGGTAAATGAGGGGTCATTGATGGAATGCTTACATTAACTTCCAAATCACCACCAAACCAGCAATAAAAAAATTGACTCAAAAGGGAAAAACCACACACCCCTTTTGAGTCAACCTCTTCTATAACGTCAGTCCTCCAGTTACCTCTAGCACGGTTCCATTTACATAAGAGGCATCGTCAGAGGCAAGAAACACGTATGCTTTTCCAATATCTTCTGCCTCACCTAACCGGCGTAACGGTACTTTTTCTGCCAGTTGGCTCAAGATTTTCTCTGGAACACTAGCAACCATGTTTGTATTAATAAAACCAGGAGCTACAGCATTGACCCGTATTCCCTTTGGACCAAGCTCCTTTGCCCATGTTTTCGTCATGCCAATAACCGCTGATTTCGTTGCAGCATAGTTCGTTTGACCAATATTTCCGTGGACCCCAACAACGGAAGAAGTGTTAATGATTACACCAGATCCTTGCTCGAGCAAATGGGGAATAACTGCCTTGGCACAGTAATACACACCATTTAGATTAACATTAATCACTTGATGCCAATCATCCTCTGACATTTTTCGAAACATGGCATCCCTTGTTATTCCTGCGTTATTAACTAACACATCAATTTTTCCATAATGGTCCACTACCTTCGAAACCATCTCAGCAACGCTGGCAGAATCAGCTACATCCACTTGAACAAAAAGGTGTCCACCAACCACCTCTGGTAGCTCTGCGACTGTTTTTTTTCCTGCGTCCTCTACATAATCTGCTACTACAACAGAATCACCGCTCTCTGCAAACAAACGGGCTGCTGCTCCACCGATTCCTCCTGCTCCCCCTGTAATTAGTACCACTCGATTTTCCTTGTTCATACGCTCCACCCTCTCTATCTACCAATCAAAACTTTTTTTCAAAGGCTCTTTTCGCATAGATTGTTGTTTTTGAGCAATATTTTGGGCTTGGTTACGCTACAGGCGGACGCTTTCCGCGGGCAACGCTTCAGCCTCCTCGTCCCTGCGGGGTCTTCAGCCGTTAATCCTGTCTCTTCCTCTTCTAGAATCGCTTCGTTGCTAAGTCCGTCGAGACAACTCGTAGCTTATTCTTGAAGAATCGCTCGTCGCTGGAGTCGCCGCCTTCCACTCCACCAAGCATATTTAAAAAAGTAACAAAGTCTACGAAAAGAGCCTTTTCAATTGCCATCATTGCTCTCTACCCTATTCTCCTAGTCAATCTATCACTCCATATGCTGATCAATAAACCGCTCCATCACATCCAATAACTGAGGTAGATCATCTACTAAAGGAGAATGGCCACAGCCTTTTAATAGATGATAGGATGCCTGACTTCCAAAATCATCGCGGATTTCCTGTATCATATCGTGAGACACTACAAGATCACGCTCCCCTTGCAACACCAATACGGGGGCTTTTATTTTCGCGACCTCCCCTGTCCCCTCTTCTGATATATTAAAATGATTATTGGCATGATAAATATCTACTAGATTACGTTGTGTGCACATATCTTCCAGATATTCTGCATACCGCTCAGGAGTTGGTTGATTAGCCGTATAAATCAACTGGTTCCACACGCCCTTTAAGAAACCTTCATCCTTTTCACCGTAAGCCTTCTGAATAGGGATCGTGCGCCAAATATCCTCTTCCACATCCTCCTTCGTTACGGAGCGTTTAATAGGCTTAAAGTCTTCGTCCATAAGTACATGGGGATAGCCACGAGTAGACAGGGAACATAATAAGGTCATTGATTTCACCGATTCAGGGTAAAGGGCAGCAAGTTTCATAGCAACTCCTCCTCCTGTTGACCATCCAACAGCGTGAACCGCTGATATTCCTAAAATATCCAGCATTTCCTTAACGTCTTCCGCCAATTCATCTAACGAGTCAAACCGATTTTTGTAAGAAGACTCTCCAAATCCCCGTAGATCAACAGCCAACAGATGATACTTAGGGTCCATTTCTTCCAGTACTAAATCCCAGTGCTTTGAGGAAGTCATGTTGCCGTGAATTAGAAGTACAGGTTCTGTATCACCACTCCGTTCCCTGTATGCCAGCGTTTCACCATTTCCAAGCTGTACTTTGTTCAGTTTTACATCAATCAATTTCAACTCCCCCTTTAAAATAAATGATTTCTATTAAACTCCTCCAACGAACACCCTAGGTCACAGTCGACACACATTACGAAGGCAAGCTTCTCCCCTTTGGAGATCTGTCTTCAAACAACTGCTGCGTTTTTTCCATTGGCTCAACACCAAGTTCTTTTCCTAAAACATCTCTGCATTTCTCGAAGTAATAAAAGACCATGGCTTGATTTTGCTTATGATGATAGGCTTCCATTAACAAACGATAAGCCTCTTCCCAGCAACGGTCCTTCTCTAGTATTCTTTCAGACCATTCAATGCATAAATCGAACTCTTCCGCCTTCATGAAATCCTGGGCTAATTTTTCTGCTCCCCGTAAATAAAGAACTTGAAGCCGTTCCCGTTCTTCAATACACCAATCCTCATGCATCCTTTCTGGCAGGTAATCACCTTCATATAACTCTAGACCTTGCGACAGCAACAACACTGCTTCTTCCGGATCCTTCCCTTCCAGGCCCTTCATCACACTTCGCTCAAATTCAGCAGCATCCAGTTGAAAGGGGGCTGCCAGATTTAAACCGTAAGCCCTTTCATGCCTTTGGATAAAAAATGGTGTGGACCTGGCCACCCGGTCAGGCTCCAACACTTTATTCAGGGTATTCAAGGCAACTTTAAAATCCCGCGTTGCCACTTCCTCATCCTGGTTTTCCCAAAGCAAGTCATAAATTTCATCCTTCTGAAGTAAATGCTTCCGCTTCGTAACGAATAACTGCAATAGTTCCTTCGCTTTTCCCCGCTTCCAGTCCCTCTCAGTGATTTCTTCCTCCCCTCTAAATACTTTAAATTCTTTAAAGGTTTGAATCCTCAGCGTATAGCCTGGGTGGGTAGTTCTTCCCTCGTCCACTCCAAGTTGGAGCATCAGTGGTGCAAAAATGGTTGCTCCTGATTGCGATGGTGATAAGCCTCTAACAACATGGGTGACATTTGCTGCACATCAACGGGCCCAAACAACGTAGGCTTCTGCAACAGTTCATCGTAGCCTTCCTTTTCTACTAACTGTAAAAAATGATGAACATAAGGATAAAATTTCGTTTCATCTTCCATCCGATAGCTGACGAACGCCTGCCATAGGGTTGTGACAGTCAAGCCATAACTGTCACCACAAAGGAGGAATTGTTCATGACATTTATCTAAAACATTCAAAGCTTCTTGATTGTGATTAGCATAAATATAAGCAACTGCCTCACATAAATGAAGCCAACTGGAAAGCCAGCGGTCATCTACTTTTTCCGTTTCAGCAAGGCCTAGCTTGGCATATTTAATGGCTGCATCTAACGTACGTTTTTTCCCGTACAAAAGACTCAATCCCATATAGGGCTCTGCCTTGCCGCGGGAGATATTCATCTCTTCCATCATCTCCAGCGCCGTCTGATAACAAGTGGAGGCCAGCCGCTGCTCATACTTTTCCTGAAGCTGGGTAGCATGGCCAAGGCGCATCCATCCACATGCTTCCACAAAGGGAGCTTTCGCCTTTACCCCTTGCATGATTGCCTCAGAGGCATAATCCTTTGCCTCCTTGGCCCTGCCGGTGAGGGCGTAAACAAAGGAAAGAAGTAAATCCGTTTCCCGGTGAGAATTAGGCGGCCGGTTATCTCTTTTCCCTTGATCCTTCCTCCCCCGCTTCCGCCTCTCGAGCCTGCGAATCATCTCTCCTAACCTTCCTGTCCGAAGGAGCAACCTCGCTTCCAGGTCCGCCTCCACTTCCCCAAGCTGAATCTGCCGGCTTTTGTCAAACCAACGCTGTGCTTCTTCCGCATCCCCTAAGTTAATCGTGTTTTCTGACATGGAAACGTAAAGCTGACGAAGTTGTTTTTCAATTTCTGTTTTCTCTTCTCCAGCCAATCCTTCTAAATATTTTTGTTCGAGAATCTGAATCGATTTTTTCAAGTAAGCTTGGGCATGACGAGGTTGAATCGTATCTAAATACACACGAGCAATCCCTTCTAGCGCCATGCTTTGAGATAAAGCATCAGCTTCTCCTTCTGCTTGGAGCTCCGCCCGTTGATAATAAAGAATCGCAAGCTCATATTTGGAACGGTATCTCTCCAAGTCCCCTTTTACAATCCATAAGCGACTGTAGGATGCCATCTCCGCCTCTTCCATTTCGTTAATCACATCATCTAACACTTGAGAGTTTCCTTGTTCAATAAGGTTCCGGCCGTATTTATGAATAAACTGGCAAAGCTTTTTTTGTGGAACCTGCTTTTTCCGTTAGGTGAAGGGCTTCCTCAAGCATTCCATTCCTTTCGTAATAGGAAGAGGCCATTTCATGGAGCTGAAGCCAACGTTTTTTATCTTCTTTCAGCTTATTTTGCAGAAAGTTTTGGAACAGGGCATGGTATCGGAAAGCCTGCTTATCCTTTGTTGTATGTAAAAATAAATGCTTTTTTCTGACAACACGTAAAAAATCCTCCCCTTCTTCATCTCGAGGGAATATGTTTTCGCAAATTTCTGAATTCAAAAGCGGGAATATGGATGATTCCAGCAAAAATTGTTTAATAGGAGGAGTCTGTTTTTCCAGTACATCCATGGCTAAGTACTCAAACAATTCTTCCATCGATGCTGCCTCATCCCGAAAAATTTCCTCTAAGGTGTTAGCTTCCTCCAGACGCTGCCACACCATCTGAATGGCCATAATCCACCCTTCCGTTTTCTCAAAAATGAACTGGGCATCTTCAGCCGTCAGCCTTCGCTCATAATGATCTTCAAACAAAATTTGAATTTCTTCTGGGGAAAAACATAGATCTGCTTCATTCACTTCTACTAACTGGCCTTTTACCCGTAAAGAAGAGAGAAACTCCCAATCTACCTTTGTTCTGCTAACAATAATCATATGAAGCCGTTGTGGTAAATGCTTCAAAAACCACTTCATAAATTGATTGATTTCCTGGTTTTCCCCTACCAGTTGGTAATCGTCGATAATAAACAGCCAGTCTTCCTTCACTTCAACACAGGCATTAATAAAGTGAGCACAGCATTCATACATGGCCCGCTCATCGCCCCGCTGAATATTAACAAATGACTCGGTCAACCACTTTTCATCGAGCCCAGGTGCCAACATATGAATTGCCTCTTTAAAATACAACAGAAACCGGGAAAGGTGATTGTCATGCTCCGTTACGGTATACCAGACAAAAGGAAGATTCTCCATACGCAGGAAGGCAGACAGAGCCGTGCTCTTTCCAAATCCTGGTCCCGCCTGAACAAGGGTAAGGGGCCGCTTATTGGCATGTTTCAGCCGCTTCATAACAGTTGGTCGAAAAAGGACCTGACTGTCCACCATTGGCGGCTCCAGCTTTGTTTTTAAAACGAACTGATTAGCATTCATGGCATCCCCTCCTTCACTTATCCCTTTCATTGTACAAAACCCTTCACGATTTATGAATACGCTTTCTTTGTTGAATCCTGTCTATTATTGCTTTCTTATCAATTTTCCCTACATGGGTTTTTGGCAGTTCGTTAAATAAATAAATTTGTTTTGGAACTTTATAACTGGCCAACTTTTGCCGGCAAAACTCCTTTAGGTTTGCGGCTTCCTTATGAGGTATTTCAGCAACGTCAGCTTCCGTTAGACCAGGGCGACTGCGGTCCATTACTACAGCTGCCACAACTTTGTCTCCCCACTTCTCATCTTCCAGGCCTACAACGGCTGTTTCCAGTACTGGAGGATAGGCTGCAATAATATTCTCTACTTCCAGCGGGTAGACATTTTCACCGCCCGTAATAAGCATTTCCTTTTTCCGTCCTAATATAAAGAAATCCCCGTCCTCATCTTTATATGCTAAATCACCTGTATAAAGACCGCCATTTCTCATGGCATCCGCCGTCTCCTTCTCTTTCTGCCAATAAGCTTGAAAAAGATGGTCCCCGTATATAACCATTTCACCTATTTCGCCGTTGTTAACTTCTTTTCCTGCTTCATTAACGAGCTTTATGTCATTATAAAGCATCGGTTTTCCAACAGAACCCCGTTTTTGTTTCGCCACGTCAGGGTGAATAAAGAAATTATTAGGCCCTGCTTCCGTCAGACCATAGCCTTCTTTAAAGGGAAGTCCCTTTGCAGCAAAAGTATCGTAAATACTGACTGGACAAGGAGCACCTCCAGACAAAAATACTTTCATATGGGAAAATGAGGCTTCTTTAAAATCTTTCAGCTGTACAAAAGCTCGGTACATGGTAGGCACCATTAGAACATTGGTACAACGATAATTCACTAAACCGTCTAACACAGATTGGGCATCAAACTGGGCATAAATTACAACTGTACCTCCTGCGTGGAGGACTGGAAGGGTCAAGGCGTTCATGCCTCCTGTATGAAACATGGGCAGGACAGTTAGTGTTACATCGTCTTCACACAGTCCCCATGTAATAATTGTATTAACTGCGTTAGTAAACACCGCCCGGTAAGATAATACCGCTCCTTTTGGTTTCCCTGTTGTTCCTCCTGTGTAAATCATCATCCAAGGATTGTCTAAGGGTATATCCTCGTTATTAGCCAGTGCTGAATTGGACGATTTAGAAGGCTGTTCTGTTCGTTTTGCAGATTGGCCTTTGGCCCAGCTTTCCAGTTCGTATTCGGTGCTTTCCATGGTAAGCTCTTCTTTTCGATTGTGAAAGGACGGGTGGATGAATAGGAGAACCGGTTTACAGTCAGCGATTAAGCCATTTAATTCGTGAGATGACAATCTCCAGTTAAAGGGGACAAACACAGCTTCCAGTTCCCGGCAGGCAAACAGTAGCACAAGGTATTCCACTCCATTAGGTGCAAGTAAAGCAACTCGGTCTCCCTTTTTAACACCCTGTTTAGAAAGATATTGGGCGCAATCTAAAGATTCCTCCATTAGCTTTAAATAGCTCCACGTCTTTCCCGTTTCCCCTTCAATAATCGCTGTTTTTCTCGGATCGTATGCTGCTCGTTTTTTTAACCAATTCCATTCTGTCTTCATGACCATCGCCCCCACCGAATCGTCGTCGCTGCCCAAGCATACCCAATCCCTGCACTCACTAAGCTGACTAAGCTTCCATCCTTTACCTTACGTTGCTGGATTGCCCTTTCTAAAGATATCCATTGATCAAATTGTCCAACATGACCTACATCGTGCAAATAAATCGTTTGCTCTTGTGTAAGACCAAGTTGACTCAGAACATAGTCGTGGGCAGAGCGCTTCATATGAAGAATGCCTAAATAATCTAATTGCTCAGGATCGTACCCACTTCTCTTTACAGATTCTCGGATCACTTGTAAAAAATTAGTCAGTGACACTTCCTCCAGTCGCTGTTTCATCCCGTCAGGATCCGTTACATCCAGTTTCATTGCTTCACCAGGATGTGGCACTGGATCTAGGCTACCTCCCTTTGTTACAAGAACATCCCTTGAGAATCTTCCATCTGTCACCACTTCCGTTTCCAGCAAAATATTTTCCTGAAACCCCCGTTGCAAAATACAGGCGCCGCCGCCTGCGGCCAGATTATACATAAATCGGGTTCGTGGATTTTGAAAATCGATTAAATCTCCATTACGGTACCCGCCTGCTAAGAGAACAGTCTGTATTCGTTCATCCGTTTCCATGAGTGCTTTCGCCACTTTCATGGCCATGACACTTGTTCCGCAGCGCATGGACACATCAAAACCCCAAGCATTAACTGCACCTAGTTGCTGCTGTATATCTGTTGCGGCAGTCCAGACCGGATATTCTTTGTATTCTTCTCCCACGTAGAGAATGAGATCAATTTGTTCTGGTTCCACTCCCCCCTGTTTCATAGCTTTTTTGGCTGCCTTTACACCCATAGAAACAGGATGATCTTCAGCGGATGGGAGGATAATGGATGAAATACCCATTTTTTCTTTGACAACGAAGAGGGGAAGACCGGATTTGGCTGCATATCTTCCGCTGTTAGTCTACCTTCTGGCAAATAGGCAGCAACGGCTTTTATACCAATGGAATTTTGATGTGGATTCTTCATGGTTGGTCCCCCTTTGGTTCTTTTTAAAATCTACTGTGAAATATCTATCAATTCATAAGGTGCTTAATTTGGTGTTTTTGGGCAAGTTGGTGCTGGTTGCGGCTTTTAACCTGCTCTAATTGGTGCTTTTTGGGCAAGTTGACGTTAGTTGCACCTGTCAACCTGCTCTAATTGGTGCTTTTTGAGCAAGTTGCTCCGGCTACTCACTTCCAACTTGCTCTAACTCTGCCTTTTGCGCAAGTTGCTCGAGTTTCTTCTTCAACCTGCTCTA
>JAJOJL010000095.1 GCA_021208645.1 Bacillus sp. (in: firmicutes)
GCTAGCCTGACTTATGATCCGGACTTCATAACACCTGCTTTTTTTAAAAATGTACCTAAAGTGAGTTAGATCCCCCCTCCTCTCCCCCGCAAAATTATATATGCCATTTATTTCTAGCCTATGATATTGTAGGTACTAGGGGGTGACCTTATGAAATTTAAAATATCTAAGCTCTCGGAAACTAATGCCCTATCCATATCTAATTGGAAATACCCTGCACCATATGAAATATACAGCTTTTCAACAACAAAAGAGGTAATTAATGAACTTCTCACTGAGGATTACTATTCCCTTGAAGACTACCAAACCAACGAGCTAATCGGCTATTTTTGTTTAGGCAATGCGGCCCGCGTTCCTGGAGGCTATCACATTGGTATCTATTCAGACGACTCCAGTCTCGATATCGGCCTTGGATTACACCCTGACTATACCGGAAAAGGGTATGGAAACATTCTAATGGAGCACATTTTTGAGTTTATTCAACAAAATCATCCCGATTATTGTGCAGTTCAGTTAGTAGTGGCAAGCTTTAATAAACGAGCCATCAACGTATACAAGAAGGCTGGATTTACGGAAAACACACGATTTTTTAGTCCCGTCAGCAATAACGAAATAGAATTCATCCAAATGAAGACAAATTTAAAAAACTTAGGGAATGGCTTAGTAAAAACCATTACCCTAAGCTTTTATTTTGTTCTTGTCTCAGCATTTGCTCGTACTTCACAATTCGGTCCTTTAACAGCTTCGTGTAAAACAAGATTATCGTGATAAAAGCTATTAATCCTCCGTTTGAAAAGGAAATGCCAGATAGCATACTATTAAGCCCAATTACATATAGGGAAAAAGCAGTTACCTGTACCAACGTCAAGAAATAAGGAAACAACATTCTCTTCTTTCGCCGCTGAATGGGAATGAATTTAAGGGCATAAATGATTTGTACAGGGATTAACCATAATAATGTTCCTACGGAAAAGATTAAAACTGCCTGCCACGTATGTATATTAATCGAATCCGGTACAAACATGGAGATCATCACAATAAGTCCTGCAATGGTTCCAATAATCATACAAACTATGTATAAGTAAACGCCAACTTCATCCCAGAATGCCTTTAACACAATATTCCCTCCTGATTTAGATACTGTTTAACAATATATTGCTTGAGTTTAGAACTTATGATACTAAGCTGACTTAACATTCCTCGAAAATGACTTAATTACTAGTATTCTTTTATGCTGGGATTTGTATACACTTCCACAAATAGAAAAGCCCAACCAAAACGATGGTTGGGCTACTACTAATATTGCTTACTGTTCCTAACGCTTATCCAATTCCTCCACCAACATCTGGTTTACCAGCTGAGGATTTGCCTTCCCTTTTGAAGCTTTCATCACTTGTCCAACGAGGAAGCCAACTGCCTTTTTCTTACCTTCTTTGTAGTCAGCAATGGATTGTTCGTTTCCGTCCAAAACCTCGTTGACCATCCGACGGATTTCTCCTTCATCAGAGATTTGTATTAGACCTTTATCCTTTACAATCTGCTCTGGATCGCCGCCATTTTCGATCAACTCTCCAAAAACAGTTTTAGCAATCTTAGAAGAGATGGTTCCTTTTTCAATAAGAGTAATCATTTTTGTCAAAGCCTCAGGGGTCATTGGGATGTCATGAATCTCCTTACCATTGGCGTTTAAATACCGGTTCACTTCACCCATCAGCCAGTTTGATGCAGGCTTAGCCGGAGCCCCTGCTTGCAAACACGCTTCAAAATAATCACTCATGGCCTTCTCCTGCGTTAATACTGCTGCATCGTAGGCAGGAAGGTCTAACTCTTCCACATAGCGCTTCTGCCTTGCATCCGGCAGTTCAGGTATTTGGGCACGAACAGCGTCTTTCCATGCAGCATCAATATGAAAATCAACTAAATCAGGATCTGGGAAGTATCGGTAATCATCGGAGCCTTCCTTGACACGCATCAATAACGTCTCATTTTTATTTTCATCCCAGCGGCGAGTTTCTTGTAGAATTTCTCCCCCGCCCTTTAACACTTCCTCCTGCCTTACTTCTTCGTAAGCCAGTCCCTTTTGTACATAGGCAAAGGAATTTAGATTCTTTAATTCCGTTTTCGTGCCAAACTTCTCCTGCCCTACTGGACGTAATGAAATATTGGCATCACACCGTAACGAACCTTCCTCCATCTTACAGTCAGAAACCTCAATGTACTGCATAATCGCCTTCAACTTTTCCAAATAAGCATATGCCTCTTCAGGGGTGCGTAAGTCTGGTTCCGATACGATTTCCACTAATGGGGTACCAACCCGGTTAAAGTCCACCAAAGAATGCCCAGCCCCATCCACATGGGTAAGCTTCCCTGCATCTTCCTCCAGATGGATACGGGTAATGCCGATTTTTTTCTTAGTCCCGTCCACATCAATTTCAATCCAGCCATGCTCCCCAACCGGTTTATCAAACTGAGAGATTTGATAAGCCTTTGGATTGTCTGGATAAAAATAGTTTTTACGATCGAACTTCGTAACATCGGCCACTTCACAGTTTAACGCCATAGCCGCCTTCATGGCGTATTCCAATGCTTGTTTATTTAAAACTGGCAATACACCAGGATGCCCAAGGCAGACCGGACATGTATGCGTATTTGGCGGTGCCCCGAATTCCGTGGAACAGCCACAGAAAATCTTTGACTTCGTCTTTAGCTCAACATGGACCTCAAGCCCGATGATCGTTTCATAGCTCATGAGATTCCCCCCCTTACAGTTCCGGTGTTAATTCATTGAATTTTGTCGCTTGTTCAAAAGCATGTGCCACCCGGTATACCATGGATTCATCAAAGAATTTCCCAATAATCTGCAATCCTACTGGCAGTCCTCCTGCCAACCCGCTCGGTACACTGATTGCCGGTACCCCTGCCAGGTTAACTGGAATCGTTAAAATATCTGTAGCATACATGGTTAAAGGATCATTGACCTTTTCGCCAATTTTAAAAGCAGTAGTCGGTGCAGTAGGTCCAATAATCACGTCATACTTCGCAAAAACTTCCTCAAAATCACGCTTGATTAATGTCCTGACTTGCTGTGCTTTTTTATAATAAGCATCGTAATAGCCGGAGCTTAAGGCAAAGGTTCCTAGCATGATCCGTCTTTTCACTTCGTTTCCAAAGCCTTGACTTCTCGATTGACGGTACGTTTCAATTAAGTTCTCTTCCTCTGCTCGCACACCATAACGAATCCCGTCAAATCTCGCTAGGTTTGCCGATGCCTCCGACGATGCAATTAAATAATAGGCTGCCGTCGCATACTTTGAATGTGGTAACGACACTTCTTCCCAAGTTGCCCCAAGGCTCTCCAACGTTTTCAAGGATTGAAGGACATTTTCCTTCACTTCTTCGCTGACTCCCTCTGCCAAATATTCCTTTGGTACGGCAATGTGCAGCCCCTTAACATCACCTGTCAATGCTTCGCTAAAACTCGGAACGGCAACGTCTGCACTTGTGGAGTCACGCTTATCATGGCCGGAAATAGCTTCTAAAACATACGCATTGTCTTCTACCGTTCTCGTAATTGGACCAATTTGATCTAATGATGAAGCGAAAGCCACTAAACCATAGCGGGACACCCTTCCGTACGTTGGTTTCATGCCAACTACACCACAGAAGGCCGCAGGCTCTCGAATGGATCCACCTGTATCCGAACCTAACGAGAATAACACTTGTCCTGCAGCAACAGACGCTGCAGATCCCCCGCTGGATCCACCTGGTACACGGTCTAAATCCCAAGGATTACGTGTCACTTTAAACCCAGAATTTTCATTGGATGATCCCATTGCAAATTCATCCATGTTCAATTTACCGATGGTGATGGTGTTCGCCTCATTTAACCGCTCCACTACCGTCGCATCATGAATCGGCTCGAAATTTTCAAGGAGTTTGCTGGCACAAGTAGTACGTATTCCTTTCGTGACAATATTATCTTTGATACCAACTGGAAGGCCGAATAAACTGCCGTGTATTGTCCCATTAGCAGCTAACTGCTTGTCCAACTCCTTTGCTTTTGTACGTGCGGCATCTTCTGTTAGGGAAAGAAAAGCATCTACCTTTCCTTCCACATCGTTAATTCGTTTATACGATTCGTCTACTAAATCTGTAACGGATAGTTCTTTTTTATGTAATAATTCATGAATGTCTTTGATTCGATGGTTAAACAAACTCATTTATTTCACCCCTATTCCAGTACAGATGGAACCTTAAATTGGCCCCCCTCATGAGCTGGTGCATTTTTTAAAACTTCGTCTCTGTCTTTGGAAGGTTTCACTTCATCCTCCCGCAGCACATTTTTTACATCCAGCACGTGAGATGTTGGCTCCACATCTGTCGTATCTAATTCATTTAACTGCTCTGCATAGACAATAATGTCATCTAATTGCTGTGTAAATAGTTCAATCTCTGCATCTGTAAATTCAAGCCTTGCTAAGTTTGCCACATGCTTCACTTGCTCCTGTGTAATACGTTTCATTCTCTTCACCTCACACTAGTTTCGTATCGTCACTTTCGCACACTGCATTACAATAGTATGATAATACCAAAAGAATCCAATTCAAGCAATGGAGTTCCTTACTTTCATCATGTACATAAAAAAGAGGGTACCCCAAAAGGAATGAACTTCTCCTTTTGGGGTACCCTCGTCGTTCTTTGACTTTTTCACTATTCCCTAGATATCGCTAGTTCTAACCTTATCAAACTCATCTTGAATTTCTTTAGAAGGCTCTTTCCCTAAGATACTAACGACATAGATGACAATTGCTCCTAGAACAAATCCAGGTACAATTTCATACAAGTCGAATAGTCCTCCAGAAAGGTTAGCCCAAATGACAACAGTCAAGAAACCGACGACAATCCCAGCCAAAGCTCCATCTCTCGTAATTCGCTTCCAGAATAGGGACAGGATGATTACTGGACCGAATGCTGCACCAAAGCCACCCCAAGCGTATGCAACAAGGTCAAGTATTGTTCTATCTGGGTTCAATGCTAGTAGAACAGCAATTAAAGCGATTACAAGAACTCCAATTCTTCCAATTAACACAAGCTCTTTTTCTGTTGCATCCTTTTTCAAGATTGCCTTATAAAAATCTTCTGCAATGGCACTAGAGGATACGAGCAACTGGGAGTCAATTGTACTCATAATTGCTGCTAATATAGCCGCTAACAAGAAACCAGCAACCCATGGATGGAATAACAGCTGTGTGAATAAAATGAATACGGTTTCTTCTGTCCCTTCAGCAATTGGTGTTCCAGGACCTTGTCCGGCAAAATAAGCAATCCCTACAAATCCTGTGAAAATAGCACCAAACAATGTTAATACCATCCAAGTCATTCCAATAAATCTTGCTTTCGGAACTTCTTTCGATGACCTAATTGCCATAAAACGGGTAATGATATGAGGCTGGCCGAAATAGCCTAATCCCCAGGCCATTAATGATATTATGGACATGAGACCTACACCGGCAAAGACATCCAGATGGGCAGGATCAACTGCTCCAACAGCATTTACCGTTTCACTCCAGCCACCCATTTCTGATATGGCTACAAATGGAACGACAATAAGTGCTAAGAACATAAGAATTCCTTGTAGGAAGTCAGTCCAGCTTACAGCCAAGAATCCACCTAAAAATGTATAAGAGATTATAACAATTGCACCAATTAATAGGGCATTCGTATAAGTTAAATTGAAGGATGCTTCAAATAACCTCGCTCCACCTACTAATCCTGCTGAAGTATAAAAAGCAAAGAACACAAGGATAACCAGTGCGGAAATTACCCTTAACATCTTGGAACTATCGTGAAAACGATTCTCAAGATAATCAGGTATAGTAATGGAATCTCTCGCCACCTCTGTATACTTGCGCAATCTCGCTGCAACAAACTGCCAGTTTAAATACGCCCCAATAGATAAACCAACACAAATCCAAATAGCTTCCATCCCTGCTACATATGCATATCCTGGCAATCCTAATAGAAGCCAGCTACTCATATCAGAAGCTCCGGCACTTAATGCTGCAACTCCACCACTTAATCTTCTACCACCTAATACATAGTCTGATAAATTATTTGTTAATTGATAAGCAAATAAACCGATTAATAACATACCCACTAAATATACGATAAACGTCACTAATGTTGCTGTTTCCATTTTTTACTCCCCCCTTTGTTTAACTAATGAGATCATGACAAAATGATTAATAAAGGCATTGGTACGAACAGCCAAAACCAGGTTGCTGCCGTTAAACTATACTCCATTCCTTTCCCCTCCCCCAAGGTTTTTATTTTGTAAAGTTATTTCAAAAACCCCTTTTTTGAAACAACCTGCAATGAACAGAGTTGCACGAACACTTGACAGGAGTAGCTAAATCATGACAAGTGAACAACAAGCTTTGTCATTGCACAGCACACTTTAAGATTATATTGTAAAATTGTGCTGACTTTTCATAATATTCGACATCGTTTGTTATTTACCTTTGAGTTTTAATAATATTTTTAAATAATTTTAAAATTTTATTAACATTCTTTAAAGTTTGAAAAGGTTTTATCTATTTTTGTACAACCCCTTTACCAGTTTACTAAACTCATTTGTAAAAAAGACCAAAAAAACTGACCTAAAGCTGTTAAAAAGCAACCTTTAGGCCAGTTATCAATATACTTATTTATAAACATGAATAAACGGATCCCTATCTGGATACTGAACAATTAAACTTTCTGGTCCGTTAATGGACGTAAAGTATACATAGATCGGTACTTGTAAAGAAGCAAAATTACTGTTTATTCTCCCACTCACAAATTGAGTTAAAGCAATAATCTCTGCTTTGCCATGGGATTGAAGGTTAAAATCGATTGTCAACTCTTCTATCCTGTCATTTTTATAACGACCTTTACCAACGATCCCTACATTTCTTCCAAAGAAGTCTTCCACATCCGTGTTCAATTGACTAAATGCAGAGGATAGATTCGGGTCTGCACTCCGTGCTTCCCTGGATGGGAAGAACATAAAATGTTCGTTAATTTGCTCCCAATTTTGAATGGTTGTTTGCCCTTCTCCTAGTTGGGTCATGGCAATAAACGAACCAGGGACAATTGCGCCTCTACGCCGCTCCTGATACAACGCAATGGTAATAGGAACATCGCCAATATTTTCATTATTCCTCAGACGACTCACTACTTCTTGTGCCATCTGCTTTCCTTCCCGTTCTACCCTCTCTAAGTCTAAAGGTTGTTCATGGAAGTGATATCCCCCGTCTTCATCCTCTGTACGGAAATAGTACACCGACTTCAAAGCAAGGCCGATAACAACTCCACCAAGATTTACTCCTTCTTCCTCACTGCCTGTCAGATAATTGTGCTCCATTACATGAGATAAGATTAGTGGGGCTTCCCGCATTCTCTCTTCCATACTTTCCCTATCATCATCCCCCTCAGGCAATGGAGGGTTAAGCCCGTACATATATCGGGTTACTTCAGGGTCATAACGACGCAGCCAACTGTTAATGGTATCCCCTGTTAAATATTGACCCTCACGGAAATAATATTGGTCCTGAGAAAAATTTGCCATGGCAATTTCCATCAAACCAATTTCAAACTGATTAATGTCAATTCGATTATTCATGGATGGTGCCACTACACCCCTAGAGGGGCTCCTATCATATCTTCCATCCCTTAATACATTACGATAATAGTTTTCCGGTGTATCTATAGTTGGAGTTATAAAATAATGCTGCTCCTCGGAATCGTCTGTTTCCTCCACAACAATAATTTCTTCCTCTCCACCACGATCTAACACGGGGATACATCCAGAAACTAATAGTAGTAAAGAACCGAAGATTAAACTTATTTTTCGATTCATCGTTCCACTCCTCACCTTTCCGGCGACTTCACGTACCCATTATTTATTCATTTCTTCTATAAAACGTTCCTCATCCCAAATTAATATCCCTAAATCCTGTGCTTTTTTCAATTTGGAACCAGCCTTTTCCCCTGCAATCAACAAGTCCGTTTTTGAACTCACACTGCCTGTGACACTTCCACCGCGAGCTTCAATTTCTGTTTTGGCATCTCCACGTGTCATCTGTTCCATAGTACCAGTTAAAACGACTGTTTTACCAGCAAAAAATGAATTACTTTCTTGTTCTGAAACTGGTTTAGGACCTTTATAGTCCGTATTAACCCCTAATTCCTTCAATTCTTGAATAAGTTCCATTACCTCAGGCTGTTCAAAATAACTGACAATGGAATCTGCCATTTTATGACCAATTTCATTAATAGCCTCTAGTTCTTCTGTGGTTGCCTGCTGAATTCTATCAATTGTCTCAAAATGTTGTGCAAGGGTTTTAGCCGCCTTTGCACCTACATGGCGAATCCCTAATCCGAACAGAAGTTTCTCCAATGAGTTCTCTTTGCTAGAAAAAATGGCCTTGAGGAGGTTATCCACGGATTTTTCCCCCATCCGCTCTAGGTTCAAAAGTTCATTCCGCTCCAATTTATATAAATCAGCAACATCTTGAACGAGTTCATGCTCAAACAGTTGGGTTATTACCCTCTCACCTAAACCATCGATGTTCATGGCATTCCTTGAGACAAAATGAATAAGTCCTTCGCGAATTTGTGCGGGACATTTGGGATTAACACAACGTAATGCCACTTCCCCGTCAATACGGATCAGTTCACTATTGCATTCCGGACATTCCGTAGGCATAGCAAAATCTCTTTCCTCACCGGTGCGGTGGTCTACCAGCACATTTACTACTTCAGGAATAATGTCTCCCGCTTTTTTTATGGTTACCTTATCCCCTAACTTAATGTCCTTTTCACGAATAAGGTCTTCATTATGGAGAGAAGCTCTCTGTACCGTTGTACCAGCTACAGATACTGGTTCCAAAATGGCCGTTGGAGTAACGACACCTGTTCGTCCCACACTTAATTCAATATCCAAAAGGGTCGTAACCACTTCTTCTGCAGGAAACTTGAAGGCAGTCGCCCATCGTGGACTTTTCGCCGTAAAACCAAGTACCTGCTGGTCTTTTAACGCATCCACCTTTATGACAATTCCGTCGATCTCATAAGGCAAATCAGCACGTCGGTCAAGCCAACTGTTACAAAAAGCTATTACTTCCTCAATATTTTTACAATGTTTATGCTCTTCGTTTGTTTTAAAACCCAGTTCTTTCACAAAACCTAGGGCTGCATGATGGGAACTTAGCTCGTGCCCCTCCACGTTGCCAACAGAATAGATAAAAATATCAAGACTTCGCTTCGCGGCGATCTTCGGGTCTAGTTGACGGAGGGACCCTGCTGCCGCATTTCTTGGATTGGCAAATAACGCTTCCCCATTCTTTTCTTTTTCCTCATTCAAGCGGAGAAAAGATCGTTTCGGCATAAATGCTTCCCCACGAACTTCAATGGTTACGGGCTGTCTCAATCGCAGAGGAATGGAAGGAATCGTCTTTAAGTTATTCGTAATATCTTCCCCTACGGTTCCATCTCCACGAGTCGCCCCTTGTACAAATTCACCATTTTCATATTTTAAGGTGACAGCCAAACCATCAATTTTTAACTCGCAGCTATAACTTGGTTCATGCCCTAACCCTTGCCTTACCCGTCGGTCAAAATCACGGAGATCCTCTTCATTAAAGGCATTGGACAAGGAGAGCATGGGTATCGTATGCTGTACCTTCGTAAATTGCTCTAAAGGTACCCCACCGATTCTTTCCGTCGGCGAGTCCTTCTGTTTATATTCAGGGTACTCATTTTCTAGCATTTTTAGCTTATTTAAAAGCTGGTCATATTCTGCATCTGACACTTTCGGTTGATCTAAAACATAATAATGATAAGCATAGTCATTCAATAATTCCGTTAACTGCTTCACCTTATCCATTATTTCGTTACCCATTTGTCTCTCCACCTACTCTTTCGTAATCGGCGCAAACTTAGCAAACAGTCGCTTCACACCAACGCCTGGAAAAGCAATATCCAATTCGATATTTTCACCTTCGCCTTTCATACTGACAACTGTACCCACTCCCCATTTTTTGTGGGAAGCTTTGTCTCCAACTGCCCAGTCAAAGCCTTCTCCACCCGTCATGGTTGTTCTTGGTCGCTCTGTTACTTGTCGCTTTGGTGCTGCCGCTACGTTGCCAGTCGAACTGGATGTAGTCTGCGATGGCCTTCTTGTTCCGGAACCTGTTCTCATCCAAGGTGGGGTGCTCGCTTCCTGGTTAACACAATCCATAAGATCGTCAGGAATTTCTTTTAAAAATCTGGAAGGCAAGTTCATATTTGTTCTTCCATATAATGTACGCATTCTCGCTCTCGTCAAACATAGCTCCTGCTCTGCTCTCGTAATTCCAACATAAGCAAGACGCCGTTCCTCTTCCATTTCCGCTTCTTCCATTAATGAACGGCTATGGGGAAATACCCCTTCTTCTAATCCAATAAGAAATACGATAGGAAACTCCAACCCTTTCGCAGAGTGAAGCGTCATGAGAAGCACCTGCTCCTGTTTGTCCTCCCCATCCTCCACTTTATCTATGTCGGCAATCAGGGCAAGATCCGTTAAAAAGGCAACAAGGGATTTATCCTCATTGTGCTGTTCAAACTCCTGTGTGACAGTTAAAAAACTCATTAATATTTTCTAATCGACCTTCTGCCTCAAGGCTTTTTTCATTTTTCAACATTTCTCGATAACCTGTTTTTTCCAAAAGCTCTTCTACTAATTCCGTGACTGGCAAGTAATCCTGCATTTGTACCCAGTTAGTAAGCTGGTCGGAAAACTCCGTTAACACCTTTTCAAAGCGAGGGCTAAGCCCAATTTGCCTTACTTCCTGTAATGCTTTATAAAGTGATATGTCGTTTTCTGCTGCGTAGGCATCTATTTTTTCTAATGTGGTTGCCCCTATTCCTCGACGGGGAACATTAATGATTCTACGAAAACTAATATCATCATCAGGATTAGAAACCAATCGTAAATAAGCTAATAAATCCTTAATTTCTTTTCTGTCATAGAATTTGGTACCACCAACGATAGTATATGGAAGGTTGGATTTTACAAACATTTCCTCAATTACACGGGATTGCGCATTGGTGCGATAGAGAATGGCAATATCTGAAGGACTGTATTGACCACTATCTGTTAACTCTTTGATTCTTCCTATGACAAACCTGGCTTCATCATGCTCATTATCTGCTTCATAATATGCAAGTCTACTGCCCTCACAATTTTCTGTCCAAAGATTTTTTGGCTTACGATTCCTATTATTATCGATGACAACATTTGCTGCTCGTAAGATATTCTTCGTAGAGCGGTAGTTTTGCTCCAGCATGATCACCGTAACTTCCGGATAATCTTTTTCGAAGGAAAGGATATTTTGAATATCTGCTCCCCGCCAGCGGTAGATGGACTGATCTGAATCTCCCACCACACAAATATTATGGTGGCGGTCTGCCATCATTTTAACTAACACATATTGTGCTCGGTTTGTATCCTGATACTCGTCCACCATGACATAACGAAAACGGCGTTGATAATATTCCAACACCTCAGGTACTTCCTTGAATAGGCGGATGGTTGTCATGATTAAATCGTCAAAATCCAAAGCCTGATTCTTTCTCAATTCCTTTTTATAAGCTTCATATACTTTTAAAACAGTTTTTTGATATGGATCACTTGCTGTTTTTTCAAAGTCCTTCGGGGTTTTCAGTTCGTTTTTTGCCGAACTAATAGATCCCAGAACAGCCCTTGGCTCATAGCGCTTCACATCAATATTCAACTCTTTCATAAGGCGCTTAATTACAGTTAACTGATCTGAAGCATCTAAAATCGTGAAATTTCGATTGAAACCAATCCGGTCAATATCTCTACGGAGAATCCGCACACACATGGAGTGAAACGTGGAAATCCAAATATCATTTGCCGTATCCCCTGCAATTCGTGCTACCCGATCCTTCATTTCTCTTGCCGCTTTATTTGTAAAAGTAATTGCTAGAATGGACCAAGGCGGAACTCCCTTTTCACCGATTAAATAAGCGATACGGTTGGTAAGAACTCTCGTCTTTCCACTCCCTGCTCCTGCCATGATTAATAACGGTCCTTCACCATGCTTGACCGCTTCCTGTTGCTCAGGGTTTAGTCCTTGCAATAATTTATCTTTCATATGTTCCATATCCCTTCACCTACAATTCGAACGTAAGTTCTATTTTAATCCATTTTACCGGAGATTTTCTCCCTTGTACACCGCTTCAACGGTTTTTAACGCTTCTTTTAAGTTGGTATAGATGACATTCCCTACAACAATAGTATCTGCATGAGCAGCCATTTCCTCTGCCTGCGCCTTTGTTTCAATACCACCACCATAAAAAAGCTGTGCATCTTCTAGAATTTCCTTTACTTTCCTGACCGAATCAGGATTTCCATATATGCCGCTGTACTCCATATAAAAAATTGGCATTTTCATGAGCTTATCCACCATCATGGCGTAGGCAAGGATATCCTCATCCTCTAAATTCGTACTGGCATCCGTCAATTGTGCCACTTTCGAGTTAGGATTTAAAACACAATAACCTTCTCCCAATACTTCATCCCAATTGATAATCGCTCCGAATTCTTTTAGAGCCCGGTGATGAAGTCCGTTAATCCACGTTCCATTAGATGTATTTAAAATGGATGGAATTAAGTAATAATCATACCCAGGAATAATCGAGTACAGATTGGATACTTCCAGTGCACAGGCAACAGAATACCGGCGAATGCGCATTAGCAGGTCTAATGTATTTTCTTCCGTTACACCATCACTGCCTCCGACGATAATCGCATCTGTACCTGATTCGCAAATCTTTTCCAGATCCTCATCAGATAAAGTTTTATTAGGATCGAGCTTAAAAACATGTTTCCATTCTTTATATTCTAACACGGGGTCGTCGCCTCCAGCTTTTAACCTTTAGATTCTCTGCAGTTAAGTATATCAAAATACAATCTATAACTCACCTTGTTTAGAAGGGAAAGAAACTTAATTTTAGTTTTCATCTATTATGATTTTAAAATAGTACTTACTAAACTACACTTTTTAAATGATAAGAGGTTGTCTCCATCGGGCTAATACCTTAAGGAGACAACCTTTCATTTAGTGTGGAAAGAAAATAGTTACTGTAGTACCTTGATTCCTCTTACTAGTTACCTTTATTTGTCCATGATGAGCATCCATCAGTGCCTTAACGATAGATAAACCAATACCGAGACCACCTGTTTTCCGATTTCTTGATTTTTCTCCTCGGTAAAACCGTTCAAAGATCTGATTCAATTCTTCTTCAGTCATTCCGATCCCACTATCTATTATGGAAAAATACGTTCCATCCTTCGTTTGTTCTGCCATGACTTGAACATTTCCCCCAGTTTCCGTAAACTTCAAGGCATTATTCAGGAGGTTAGTCATAATTTGAATAAATCGATCTCGATCCGCTGTAAAATAAGCATCTTTTTTTACATTTACAATAAACTGAATTCCATGTTCTTTGAAAACTGGAAAAAATCTGTCATACAATGATTTAACCATATCCGCTGCATTTAATTGCTCCAATTCCAATCTTAGTCGGGGATTTTCCGCTGCATGCAATTCTTCCATTTCATTTACAAGGCGAACGAGGCGCATTAATTCACTATGACATTGATCCAACCTTTCTGTCGTCGGCTCAAAAATTCCATCTTGAATGGATTCTAATTGACTTCTTAATGTTGTTAAAGGGGTCCTTAATTCATGGGCCAGATCACTTGTAAACTGCTTTCGAAGTCTCTCCCCCTCCTTTAATGAAAAAGCTAATTCGTTAATACCTCGAGCTAATTCATCGATTTCTGTAACCGAAGAATCAGGCTTTACTTTAATATCTAATTGATGATTTCGTAAAGCGCCTGTTGCATTAGTAATACCTTTTAAACCCCTAGTTAATCTCTTAGAGAAAATAAAACTAAGAATGAGTGATAATATAATCATGATAATGACTGCGCCTAATAAATACTTGTTGAATTGTGAAAGAAAATCTACATCTCCTTGTAAAAATGTCGAAGGGAAAAACGCTTTTACTACACCAACTTGTTCACCGTTAACGATCAAATGGTGTTCTGTTTGTTCAAACATAGCCGATTCAAGGTTAACACTCCCCATTGAGGCTCTTCCCATCATCATTCGGTGTCCCATTCCGCCATCCATTTGCGAACTGTCAATTACTAGTTCCCCATTGTTATTCACTACTTGAAAATATAATTGTTCCTGAAAACCATAGTGGTGCAGCATCATCCATATGGCTTCCCCACTTATTTCCCCTTCGGTATTAAATTCCTTCTCTAATTCCGTAACAATTTGTGTTATTTGACTCTCGCGCTTATTCATTAAATAATCATGGAAGGTTTCCTGAACTCCGAAATAAATGGCGACTCCCACCAATAAAATTCCCCCAAGGGAAAGAGCCAAGAAAAAGGTTAACAGTTTACTATGAAGTGTACGAAACATCCCGTCTTCCTCCAAACTTATAGCCCATACCAAAAACCGTTAATATATACTTCGGTTGTTTCGTATTCACTTCTATCTTTTTCCGTAAATTTTTTATATGCACATCGATACTTCTTTCATAACCTTCAAAAAAGCTATCTTCTTGAATCTTTTCAAGTAAATCGGCCCGGCTAAAAACTCGCCCTGGATGCTTAGCCATTACAGTAATTATTGTAAATTCTATAGGTGTCAATGAAATAGGGTCATTATTTAATACTACCTCTTTTTTGATAAAATCGATGACTAACTCCTTTTCATTAAAAGAAAAAACATCCAGTTTATTTAATGTTCTTGTCCTCCGTAAGATCGCTTCCATTCGAACGATGACCTCTCGCGGACTAAATGGTTTCGTGACATAATCATCTGCCCCAATTACAATACCTCCTATTCTGTCATCCTCCGATGACTTGGCACTCAGCATCATAATAGGAATGTCCGATGTGAAGCGAATTTGCCTGCAGATTTCTTCTCCTGGCATATCAGGTAGCATTAAATCTAGAATAACAAAGTCAGGGTTCGTTTCCTTAATTCTTGTTAAGCCCTCTTTTCCATTTTGAGCAGCTTCTACAACATATCCTGACTTTTCGAGGTATGCCTTCAGCACTTCGATAATCATTGGTTCGTCTTCAACGATAAATACTTTAATTGCCATCGATATCACTCCATTGGAATTCTTGAAAAAAGTATATCATAGACTGGTTGCCCCTAAAGATAGGTGGAAAAAAACACATAACTTCTTCATAACTTCTTCACTACTTCATTATAATTACTGGTTAAGATGAAATTAGAAAGAGGAAAGGAGATGAGACAAGTGAAAAAATTTATTATTGGTGTTGTTGCATTAGGTTTGGTCTTTGGCATCGGTACGACTGTCGTTGCTTATTCCACAGAAGAGGGTTTACCAGGCTTTAAAGAAATGCTTCCTTTTATGCAGCAAATGCACCCAGACTGGTCTGATGAGGAATTAGAAACAATGTATCGATCATGTCATGGCGATGGAAATCGTGGCAATGGTATGATGGGGGGACAAAGTTTTTGAGTAATATATTATGAGTGACCAAATAGTCCAGAGCAAACAGGCTGTCCCTCTTGTAAAAATATTACTGGGACAGCTCCTTAAACTCTGTAGCAGAAAAAAAATGATATTATATCTTAAGGTGAGTATTTAGAATCGAACTCAATTACTCTGAAATCGTTTGCTCTACGGACACGGGTACCTCTTTGATTACCTGGCTGTCAAAATACGCAACCGTTCCAACAAGTAGCATGATTGGCATCACAAATATTGTTGCAATACTAATGACAAAGGCAATTTGATATTTTTCTTTTTTGTGTTTTCTATTCCACTGTAGTAGGACCGTCTTCACAAAAGCTAAAGCCTGAATCACCACAACAAAGACAGCCATCCCTAGAAAAACATATAAAAACCAAATAGAAGGATACTCTCTCCAGTTAGGTGGTGAAAATTGAAAGAAATAAAATAAGTATAGGACACCCCGAAGTATAGCAATATAGAAAATAACATTAATTAAAGACATATGGAGCCACTTCCAAGCAGAAATGCCAATAAGCTTCACCGCTTTATCAAAGGAAGTAACAGCTAGTAAGATGATCATTGGCGCCATAACAAGGCCCATTATGTTCATAATCCCAACTTCCGGTCGGAACAAAATGTAGCCTCCAATATCCTCAATGTATTCAAAGCCGAAAAGTCTAGCCACATCCCACCTTGCCCAGCGATCCCAAATGGCATAACCATGCCCGAATGACAGGACTGCAAACCAAATCCCGAATTCACGTCGCCAAGTGATAAAAACGTCTTATAGGGGGCCAGAGTTTCGCAGCTGGCGACAGGATAAGGGTAAGAAACAGAAGGACAAATGCCGCATGTGCCCACGCCCGCCAGTAAGGATGATCGACACCCCAATCAGGCCATAAGGAGGGGGTAACTCCCCATGTGGAATAGGATAAATAAAACAAATAAACGAGAAGAAAAGAAACTGCCCCTACACACAAATGGCGTAAAAAAATTAGTTTTTTACTCTTTATTCCCTGTATCATAAACATCCTCCGTTAGCGATAATTCTATTAAAATGTCTTTCCTGAAAATAGCTCCATTGGAACTCTAATCAAACCCCTTAGAGAATTTATTGTAAAAATTACAACCTTATCTTTTTATGACTAAACTTTTACTTGTTCCTTGGCTCTCATTTTCTTAACTTGGATAGCTACAAATGCCAATAAGCCAATGGAGAGGATGAGGTAAACTGTATTTTGATATTCAAGAGCAATAACGCCTGCAGAAAATAAAGAAAGAAGAAATACAAATACAGTATTGCCTATGAGTGTTGCTAATACATAATCTCTTGCCTTTATTTTACTTAGTCCACTGCCAATATTGACAATACTAGCAGGCATAAACGGGAACAAACGCATAAATAAAATCACCTTGAACCCATTTTCTTCGATTCTTTGTTTAATTTTTTTGTGATTGTATTTGTCCCCCCACTGTTGTAATTCATATCTTGCCAAATAAAAAACCACCACTGAGCCTAAAAAATTCCCCATTAAACTCCATAAATATCCATAAAAAAAGCCGAATAGCCAAATATTAAACATCGTTAGAAATAGGAAGGGGATTAAAGAGAAGACATTTTGCATCATCATTAATCCAAAAGTAATTAATAGAATAATCAGTAATTCTTCCCCCATCATTTCATGAAGCGTCGACCAATCACCAGCTCTAAAATGAATCAGCCAGTCTTGTTGATTATATAAGCCAATTCCAATGAACACTAAAAATAAGATTAGAATAAAGTATTTCAATGTTTTCCTCCACTAGACTATCTATTAACCTTTGAGCAGTACCTTCAACGTCACAATATATTTTTCCGACAAATGTAACTATACATGCTTTAATCTTCATTATTAGAAACATATGTAACGACGTCGATCAACACATTAACACATTGCAAATATTATAAACCTGATTGTTGTAGAAATTGTGAAGTTTGATTAGTTTTTTGAACTCTACAGTCAACAATATTACAGAATGATGTCCAATACAGACTAACGTTAGTATTCCATAAACACATAAAAACACAATCCATTTTTTCATGGATTGTGTTTTTCAAACCTGTTTAATTTATTGAGATTCCGTTTGGATATAATCCCACATCAATTCGTTCCACTTCTTCTAACGTTTCAAGGTCCACAACAGAGATGGTTTCTTCAAACATGTTTGTCACAAATGCATAACGACTGTCTCCTGAAATGACAATCCCATGTGCCCCTAGTCCTAATGTCACTTCTTTTACTACTTCAAATGTATCAAGGCTAATGATAGAGATGGAATCAGAAGGTGCTTCCTCGCTTCCTTGGTTCGCTACAATGACATATTTATTATCATAGCTTGCATACATCTGTACAGGCCCAACTCCTACATCTACTTTTTCCATAACTTCTTGAGTTGCTGTATCAATAATCGCCAATTGGTTGTCTACGTGTAAACCTACGAAAGCATGTTTTCCATCATGGGAAAATCCAGTTTGTACTGCGCCTTCACCAACTGGAATACGATTTACTTCTTCCTTCGTTGACAAATCTACAATGCTCATGTCTGCACTACGCATATTGGCTATATAGGCATAGTTTTGATCTGGGGAAATTCTTAGTCCGTGTGGATAGGTACCCACTTCGATAGTAGTCATTTCTTCGGTTGTTCGGTCAATAATTGTTACGGTGTTGTCTCCTGAATTTGACACCACTACGACATTTCCATCTTCAGTAATTGATACATGCGCAGGATGGTCTCCTACCTCATATGCTTCCACTTTTTCGAGCGTGTCTAAATCATAAGCAACAACAGATGGTTCGTTAACAGATATCTCATCATCATCATGCCCATAACTCCCGTGCTCTTCCTCGCTATGTGGATGACTGATAGTTAACCATACTAGATTTGTTTCTTTATTCACTTCTAAGTTATGAGCTTTTCCATCTAATTGAATGACTTCTTGCCTGTTTTCTGGATAATAAATAACAGACATAGTTGCGTCTTCTTCATTTGCTACAACGACAATATACTCTTCTTCAGATATCTCTATAACTTCCTCTGTCGCTTCCTCTTCTACAGTTGCCTCTTCAATAGTTGCTTCTTCTGTTACCTGTTCCTCTGTTGTTCCCTCAGGTTCGCTCGCTTCAGAAACGGGTTCTTCTCCGCCACAGGCTGCCAGGACAAATATTAAAACTAAGCTTGATAGAAAAATTAAATACTTTTTTACTTTCATGATGTAACCTCCTCAATAAGTATAGTTTAAGTTTAGTAGGAGGCACTTTTCCTCAATGTGATGTTAGTCACCTTTTGAACAAAATCAATTTACACGTTCATAAAATCGTTAAACATTCTTCACACTTTCTACTTGATTTGGTCACTAGTAAAACTATCAGTCTCTAATTTGCACTTCAAGATAAAAAAGGTATCTCAGAATAGGGAAATTCCTCGTTTCTCAGATACCTCAAAGAAAGGATCAAACCATCATATTTTGTTACTTTTACCCTTTGATACTACAGGAACTAACCTTGATGGCATTTTCTACTAATCTAAATGAAGTTGAACCTCACTTTAATTTATAAATGGCTGAAAGGTTAACTTTAAATAAGATGTATCATTTAATAACATCGGTCTTTTATCCTTAGTTTTTTGAAAAATTGCCATAAATTGAGGGTGATGTGAAGCCTCATTTACGACCAGCCACTTTATGGGAGAAATCTCATCCCCTTCGTTGTTTGCTAAAAAAATACTTTCTTCAAATGGAATACTCATTAAATCACCGGAATGTGTTGACATATCAATAACGATGGCATAATAATCAAAAGGATTAACGTTTGCTAAATCTGTTATTAACTCCTGATTCTCTAAGTTGAATGGGGATAAAAGCTGGGCTTGAACGTCCACTCCTTCGGCAAAAACCTCACCAGTTACTAAAGTATTCTCCTCGCTTGAGTTGACGTCTCTATCTTTAGTAACTAGCTCACCATCTAGCATCATTCCTTTTAACGTCATTTCGTGAGGTTCCTTGCCTAGTTTCATTTCCTTAACAATGGAATAGTCTTTCGTATCAATCACTACTAGGTTATTTGATTCCCTATGAGTAACAAAGGCTAAATCTCCATCAGGTGAAAAGGAAATATGATTGGCATACGAGGCTGTTTGTATCGTCTCCACTATTGTAATTGTTTCCACATCGATGACATAAACATCATTTGAGTGGTTGTTCGCCGTCCACACCTGTTTCCCATCTGGTGAAACGGTTACTCCATGAACCCCTTCCCCAACCTCCAATTCTTCTACTACCTCATAGGTGTTCATATCAATGACACTGATTGTATTTGACCGAACATTTGCTGAAAAGGCAAAATCTAATAATGGACTGACGGCAACTTCATTGGGAACCTCGCCTACGGGTATGGTTGCTAACACTTGAAATGTATACACATCAACGACACTGATTGAGTTTCCATTCACATTTGCCACCCAGATCTGTCTGCCGTCGTTCGTAACACTAACATGAGCTGGACCATCTCCTGTTGTTATAGTTGCAACTTCCTCAAATGTCTTCGTATCAATAACTGCCAATCTTCCCCCTTCTTCCCCTAGTCCTGCCATTAAAGATACATATAAATATTCTCCTGTTGGGTGAATGTCTATCCCATGTACACCTTCTTCAAAAATAATCTCATTTACAATTTCTTTAGTCTCTATTGCTATGGCTTGTAAGCTTTTTCCCTGAAAGCCTGTTCCATAATAGACGATTGTTTCATCTGGTGAAATGGCGATACCATGGGAAAGCTCGGTTGTATTTAAAACAATCGACTGTACTGGATTTTTTTGCTCGAAATCAATCATGGAAAGAGTTCCATCTCCTGCATTGGCTACGTAAAAAATCGGGGAGCTTAAAGCAACACTTCTTTCCTGAAGGAAATAGGCAGCAATCCCTCCTATTATCATCATCGAACTGAGTAAGAAAAGTAATCGTCTTTTGTTCACTTTCATTCCTCCTTAAGTAATAACTAGTGGGCTATAGGGTCATTCGATTTTATTACTCTACAACAAAAGTATGGAAAAAAAATGAAGTAAAAAAAGGCACCAGATTTTCTGGTACCTTTTTTACTATCTATTTATTGATCCGACCTTCTTCACAAACTCACAACGTTCTTTCAAATCTGGTATTAGCGGTTGAAAAGGAACCAATTGCCTTATTAGTTAAGCTCCTTTATCCTGCTTTTTTGTTTCTCTGACAACGCCATTCTCCACTAATTCATCGTACCATTTTTCATGATGCTCTTTCGCATAACGAACAGGAACATCCCCCTTGATCATCCCGCGGATGGATATTTTGGAGTTGGGGTGGCCGATACTAAGGAAAATGTGTGCAACAATGACTGCCGCCGCAACACCGAAAGCAATGGCGTGAATTGGCATCGCCCATTGAATAACCCCTTGTGAAAACGCTCCAGGAAACCACATAATAAACCCAGTAACGATTAATGCCAACGTAGTGATAATACTAATCATGGAATTTAATTTTTCCCCTGCGTTATAGAAATCTTGTTTTGGAATATTTTTATTCCCTACAAAGAATTCCTTCGGAAAGGCGAGAAAAAATTGGAAATCATTTTTTCTTCCATGTAACTACTTGCTTCAACCAATGAAATAAACTCTTCCTGTCAAAGATTAGTAGAATAATGATGGGTAACAGGAAGATTACCGCAAATGTACGATGCAACACTCGAGCTGTTTCCGGACTCCCCATTATCACATACATCCAGCTAAAAAACTCAGAGTAAAGCGGTAGCGCTGTAATGTAGAGGGCAATGAATGAGAATGCCTGTATCCAGTGTGAGATAATAAATGGTTTGGAAAACCGTTTAACCATCGGTTCATTCATGGTTAGTTTCATCCATCTCTCCTCCTTCTTCTTCTTCATGCCCTTTATTAAATAGTTTGTTTGTTACAAAAGCGGTAGCTACTGCCATGGTAGTGACTCCGAGTAATGCTTTTCCAACAGGCTGAGCATAGTCTTTCCAAACAATTGCTGAGGTCGGCACCTTCGGATCAACTGGCAATTGATAAGCTTCTGGCCCATGAGCTAATAAATAAAACATATTTGTTCCGTCTACTCCAGGCGGGTCGTAAATTTGTGCATTCGGGAATTGTTTTTTCGCCTCTTCTAACCGTTCTTCGGCTAACGCTCTCATTTCTTCTTTCGTACCAAAGACAATGGCATCTAACGGACATGTCACGACACAGGCAGGTTGTAACCCCTCTTGTAAGCGACTGTCACACATATCACATTTCTGTGCTCTCTCCACTACTTCCCCATCTTCATTCGTGTATTCCGCAAGTTCCACAATTTCAAATGGGCAATTATAAACACAATATGAGCAGCCAATACACGCTTCCTGATCAATAACGACATTTCCAAGCTCTGTTACGGAAATAGCATTGGCTGGACAAACTTTTTCACAAGCTGCGTCTACGCAATGCATACATGATTGATGTCTAAAGAGCCATTCTAATTCCCCGGTACCATTTTGATACTCCGTCATTTGCAGGACATTCCACGTCTTGCCGCTTACTTTATCATGGGACTGATAGGTCCCACCATACTCTTGTGACTCATCTGGACGATCATTCCAGTTTTTACAAGCAACCATACATCCTCTGCAACCACTACATTTAATTACATCAACAAACTTGGCATAGGTCATGCTTCCACCCTCCTAACGTTACAGAGGAACGCCTTGTATTCTGGAATTGTCGTATTGGCATCTCCAATATGAGGTGTTAAATAGTTTGCAACAGAACCTGTTACAATCCCTTGATAACCGAAATGCCATGGCATACCAATATGATGAACTTTTTCCCCTCTGATTGTATATGGCTTAAACCGCTTCGTAATCATGGCATACGCTTCCACGTCGCCACGAGCAGATTGCACCAGTACTCTGTCTCTTTCTTTTATACCTTTTTCCTCCGCCAATTCTTCACTAATCTCCACGAACATGTGTGGCATCAATTCTGATGTCCATTGGAGGTTTCTCGTCAACATTCCCGTCTGATAATGCTCCGATAGTCGATAAGTAGTGGCAACAATTGGATAATCTGCCTTCTCTCCTTTTTCGTTCATTTCACCGTCCCAAATGATCACGGCTGGATTTAATTGAACATTAGAGAAAGCATTAGGTACTGGACTTTCATAAGGCTCATAATGCTCAGGGAACGGTCCGTCTGTCATGCCGTTGGTAAACAGCTCTCCAACACCATCTGGACGCATTATAAATGGATTTCTTCCCCCAGGATCAGTTGGCGCTACATTCACTCCGAAGTCCGGAACATCATGTCCTGTCCACCTTCCTTCGGCTTCATCCCACCAGATTACCTCTTTATCAGAGCTCCACGGCTTTCCACTTAAATCTGCAGCTGCGCGGTTGTATAAAATTCGGCGGTTGAGTGGCCATGCATAGGACCAATTCAAATAATTTTCCATTCCCGTATCATTGTCATCCCTGCGCATAGATAAATTTTTGTCTTCTCCTGGAGCGGCATCAGGATAGAACCCGGAATATATCCAGTTTCCACTCGAAGTTGTTCCATCATCTTTCAGTTGTGTGAAGTTAACAATTGTCTTCCCAGTTGTTAAATCATAGCCGTTTATTTCTCTTGCCACCAAATCCATATCCGGATCTTCACTATTACCAAAACTCCAGTCCAACGCTCGCACTGGTTTAGCTATATCTGTTGATTCATTTTCATATAAAGCTTTCACTCGTCTTGCAATATTGTGGGCTACCCAAGAATCAGCTTTCCCTTCCCCTTTTGGCTCAATCGCCTTCCACCGGTACTGCATCCAACGACCACTATTTGTAATCGTCCCTTCTTTTTCAAACGGACCTGCAGCAGGCAGCAAAAATACTTCTGTATTTATTTCAGATGGGGTATTCCCCGCTTCTTCTGTCCAGAAGGTAGCCGTTTCCGTTTCAAATAAGTCCGTACACACTAACCAGTCTAGTTTTCCTAGAGCTGCTTTCTCTTTATTAGCATTTGGTCCTGCTACAACTGGATTTTGTCCCCAGGAAACTAATCCTTTTATGACACCGTCGTACATACTTTCGAATAAAGCAATATGGGAGTAATTCCTTCTTCCTTTCGGGAAATAATCATAACAGAAGTCATTTTCTTTCGTTGCATTGTCCCCATAATATGCTTTTAATAAGCTGGCTAGAAACTTTGGCTTATTCGACCAATAACCTGTAGCCGGTGTTTCATGTTCATTATAGGCATCCAATGACTTATGCCGTTCACTTTCCGTTGGTGCGCCAATGTATCCTGACATAATGTGAAATAGTAAGGCAAAGTCAGTAGATCCCTGCACATTACACATTCCACGCATAGCGTTCACACCACCACCAGGACGACCAACATTACCTAGGAGCAGTTGTAGCATGGCGTAACTTCGAACATTTTCCGAGCCTACAGTGTGTTGTGTTGTTCCCATTGCATACATAATTGTACCAGTTTTATCTGGAGCACCAGTGCTACAGAAAGCATCAGCAACTTTCAAGAAATCTTCTACGGGAGTACCTGTTACGGCACAAACGGTCTCTACATCATACCTTTCAAAATGATCCTTCATTAATTGAAAAACACATCTAGGGTGCGTTAAGGTTTCGTCCTTCAAGATATTTCCTTCTTCATCTCTTTGGAAAGTCCAAGTGGATCGATCATAAGACCTTGTATCTTCATCGTAACCACTGAAAATACCATCTTCGAAGCTATAATCTTCATGTACAATGAAACTAGCATTTGTATAATACTTTACATACTCTTCGTGATATAAATTGTTATCTATTGTGTGTTTAATCAACCCAGCAATAAATGGTATGTCTGTACCCGCCCTCATAGGTGCATAGATGTCAGCTTTAGCAGATGTTCTAGTGAAGCGTGGATCAACAGAAATTAGTTTTCCGCCCTTCTTTCTTGCTTTATCTACATATTTAAAGCTAATAGGATGGTTTTCGGCAGGATTTCCGCCGATTACTAACATAGCATCACTAAATTGGATATCGTTCCAATGATTTGTCATTGCGCCTCGACCAACCGTAGGTGCCAGACCGGCAACCGTAGAGGAGTGTCATATCCTCGCCTGATGCTCTAAGTACGTGACACCTAGGCCGCGCATGAACTTCTGGATCATATAGCATTCTTCGTTTTCTAACGATGCTCCGCCTAAGCTTGCTAACGCTTCTGTCCTGTTTACAGGCATACCACTTTCATTTACCACGAAACTGTCATCCCGCGTTTTCTTAATATTTTCTGCTATTCTATCCAGTGCCCAATCCCATTCTTTCTCTTCCCACCGGTCACTGCCAGGTGCACGGTACATTGGTTTTTCAATTCTTCTGTCAGTAGTATAAATTTGCCTGAGTGACGACCCTTTACTACATAATGTTCCTCGATTAATCGGGTGATCAGGATCCCCCTCCGAATACACCACATCGTTATCCTTTACATGAACTAAAATACCGCAACCGACAGAACAATATTGACAAATCGTAGGCGTCACAGTAGAACGTTCAATCTTCAACTCTTTCGTAGCTGCCTTTGCCTTGTCTGGATTAAATCCCAACTCTACCACAGCCAATGTTGCAGCTGTTGCTCCAGACAATTTTAAGAATTGCCTCCTAGTTACATCAACCATCGATCTCCCCCCATTAATTCAAAGTCTACTTTACTACTAGAGTCTTTACAAAAAGGTCGGTTTTTGAGTTTTTAGTACATACTCGAAACCATGAGCGTAGCCGTCGCACTCTTTTAAGAGCTGACAGGAGTGGGTTTCTCCTGTCAGCGAGCGACGAGCGAATCCATTGCCCAGATACTTTTTGAACATGCTCTACTAGTGTAGTTCCCCCTTTTTTATATACCGATTAAAATGTATGCGCTTTCAATGCAGCTTTTACACACCTCCCTATTATTAATTTGTCTAATTATAAACTACCTCCTCTCCATTCAATCCCAAGTAAACTTATTGAAATACTACCAGTATTATATGTATATTCGTTTCTACATTCTGTAACTTTAGTCACACTATTCAGATTAATCTGAATTAATTGTGATATTATTCACATAGATAATCGTCTAATATAAGTATCTCTTGCATTTTAACAAGTAAGTATAAAGTTTTTGTGAAGAAAACTGTATTTAATGAATTATCTGTTAAATAAAGTGATAACAAATTTATAATGTATTATTGAAGAAGGTGTCGTTGGGAGATCGTCCTCCCTACGACACCTTTGTTGACATTATTTACGCAAAATCACTTATCTAAGTTAATTATCACGCTTCCCCTGTAGGGACTGTAATTCC